>JANNUI010000642.1:0-4015 GCA_031395125.1 Chitinophagaceae bacterium
AGTAATAAAGCCGATAACGGCCATTATTTAAACCTGTCGCTGTAAACACCACAGCTTGTTACCCTAAATATAGAACCTAATAATAAATACCGACTAAATAAAATGGATGCCAACTCGTAAATAGGCGAAACTGCTGGCACAAAAAAATACTGATTATCAATAGATTTTTGTGCCAGCTATTTTATATAAATTTAAAGAAAATTCCATGTTCGATGAAGTAATTATCAGGCATTTTCACCCGGGTTATAACATCGGCCTGCAGGATATTAGAAATGCCTGGCTTCTTCACCGTTCCCCGGTAAAACTATCAACAACGATATACAGGGGCAATCTAATTTTCCGTGTTCCAGGCTCGGGTAAACGAATAAGCTACCGTACGTTAAAAAAAGGACTGGTAAAAAGAACAATTATTCTGAAGCTGCCTGTTCAGTTTCTTCCTTTTTAAATTATCACCTTCTCCAATCCCGCCAGCTTCTCTTCACTGATCGTGGCCCCGAGCCCCGGCACATCGGGTACTTCCACCACGCCATTGGCTTTGTATTGTATGCCACCTGTTACCGGGTCTTCGCGGAACATCAAAGCGGTATCAAAATCATAATGAACAATGGAAGGGCTGCACAAAGAAAAATGCGCAAAAGCCGTCATGCCGATCCTTGATTCCAGCATGGCGCCCACCTGTAACTGTATGCCGGCCTTCTCCGCCATCTTAACCATCTTCAATGCTTTAAATATGCCACCGGATTTTCCCAGCTTGATATTAAAATAATCACAGGCGCCGAGTTCGATCAACCGTTCTGCATCATGCTCATCACTGCAGCATTCATCAGCCATAATGGGGATTGGAGAATTCTTTTTCACTTTTCTCAGCTTCATGAATTTCCACCTTGCTATCGGTTCTTCGCAATGCTGTATGCCAAACTCCGCCAATGCGTTCAATGTTTCTATCGCTTCATTCACCCGCCATCCCTGGTTGGCATCTATGCGCAGTGGTATTTCGTTGCCCACGGTTGCACGAATAGCCCTGATACGCTCCACATCTTTCTTTCCATCCTTGCCGAGTTTTACTTTTATAGCCGGGTAACCCTGCTCTTTTATCTTCAGTGCATCGGCCGCCATCTTATCCGGATCCCCAATGCTCACGGTATAATCGGTGATGATAGTCTTGTTTTTCTCACCGCCCAGGAACTGGTACAGGGGTCTTCCGGCATTTTGTGAAGCAATATCATAAAGCGCCATATCAAAAGCGCTTTTGATGCTGCTGTTGCCATAAATGATCTTGTCCATCAGTTCTACGCAACCCTCAATATCCAGCGGGTTCCTCCCGATAAATGCCTTGGCAAAATATTGCCCTACGGCAAAGCAGGTGTCCTGGCTTTCCCCATTGATGGGCATATAAGGGCTGCATTCACCAAAACCGGTGATGCCCTCTTCGGTGATGATCCGCAGCAACACATTTTCGGCGGCATATTCTGTTCCCAGCGATGTGGTAAAAGGTTCTATCAGCGGAACAGACAGTTTATATAATTCCACCTGCCGGATGGTAAGGGTATTGCTCATAAGCGGGGTTTAAAGGGGAATAAAGATAGCCCTTCGGCAGAACCGGGAAATTTTAACCACAGATTTCACAGATCAAATCTTCACAGATTACACTGTGTTATCTGTGCCTGAATCAGTGTAATCTGTGGTAAGAAAACAGACCGAACACTTGCTAACTGGTACCCTAACCTGGATTGCTGTTTTTTTAGCATGATTTATGCTTCCCTATACGAAAACCCACCCTCCAGGCGTTTGTACTGTGTACTACTCAGCTCAGGCGGAGTAGTATCACGAATCCATCAGTTATGAAAAACATCCTCGTTGCCACCTTATCATTAGTCGTTCTCTTATCCTGTAAAAAAGATGTAAAGGAACTGCCGCCCGCCACACAAACCGGCGCCAACACCTTCGGACTGAAGTTAAACGGGGAGATGTGGGTGCCACAGGGTTTTGCCGGCATACCCGACAGCGACCTGCTGAAAGCAAGACTGCTGGGCAATGTGCTCATCATCAACGCACAGAATTTTTCGTCATCACCCACCGAAACAGAATTCGAAATGAAGATCTTCGGGGCGGCAGGCACCGGCACTTATTTATTCAACAGCAATACCAGTTATCCCGGCGGCCCCGCCAATTACGGCTATCATGTAAAAAGAAAAGTGAACCCGCTCGACGAATGGATCACTTCTGCCGCCCAAACCGGCTCGGTCAATATCACAAGACTTGATACCGTTGCCCGTATTGTATCGGGCACCTTCCAGTTCAATGCTGCAAACCTGGTGAATTCTGCACAAACTATTTCAGTAACGGAAGGGAGGTTTGATATTAAGTATTAGGCCCCCCTAAATCCCCCGCAAGGGGGGACTTTGGGTCGTTTAAAGATCAGTGTTTTCTATTCTTTTGCCTTGTCCGAAGGACTCCTTAGGAGATGTATCTTTCGCCTTCACTCCGGAGAACCAAAAAATCAAGGCAAAAGCAAACGCTCCGCCGGTTTGTCCGCCCACGCCTCCTTTTCCAGACATGCTGTATTCTTTTGCATGAGCATACGTTCAAATTCAAGCAAATAATGAATACTCCGCTTCATGATATACCCAGCTCATGGAGGCGCTGTGTTCCGCCCTGTATTTCCTCATACAGTTAGCTGCTCATACCACGGCGGAACAAGGCGCCGGGAAATTCTTCATGATCGAGAATAGAGACTAGAAGATAGCGAAAGTTCATGCGCCTCTTTTTCGACGGATTAATGCTCAGGCTGAATGAAATGCTAATGTCGAAAAAGCCAGCGCTGCCGGGGTTTGGTAATAACATGAAACTGGGTCTTCCGCTTTTATCTTCAACCAATAATAAATCTGCATATAATCTGAGCCTTTTGTGCGCAGGCCGTCCCGGCGGATCCCGCATAAGGCGGGACGGGACTTGTCCCGATAGCTATCGGGATTCTTTGGTTACTTGCTTTGTTTCAAGACAAAGAAAGTGACAAAGTCAAAATTTAAAAATGATAGCTCCTATACAAAAGGTGTTTGTAAAAACCCGGGTAACCGGAAAAACGCAGGTTGATCAGAACAAAACCCTCAGCCCCACATTAAGCATCCCGGTCCACGGGGCATCTTCATTCACATAAATGTATTGACTGGGATAACCATCCGTTGGCACCCACACCCTTGCTTCAGTATAGATATACATATCGCCGCCAAGGTATTTTTCAAAACCAAGGCCCGGGTCAAGGGTCAGCCGTTTAAAGTTTGCCCTGCCCTTCCATACCGGAACATTGTAAGTGGCGGTATCAATATCCACGGAATGTGTGTTCTCCACCCGGCCAAGCAACAACCCAAAACCTGCATAGACATACAGGTTCCAGCCTTTCTCTGCTTCCGCATTTCCTTTCAGGTATTTTTTCCAGCCGGTGGAGAACTGCTTCAGACGCATATTGCCGCTGTTCACATAAGCGATCTGCTGCGGCACCGTGGCAGCAGATTTTGCAGTGGCGGTAATGTTGTTATTGTATTTCCCGTTGGAATAATAGGCAAACCACACATAGATGCCTTCTTTGGGCGTCAGGTGAAAATGGGCATGCACCGTTTGCCCGAGGGCCCAGTACTGCTGTCCTTTCTTGAAACTTCGCTGCACACTGAGGTCTGTGGCCACGCTGAAACGGGTTTGCTGGGAGAAAGCAGCAGCACCTGGCAACAAAAAAATAATCAGTATTGGAATTTTTATTTTCAAAACAAATTTTATGATTAGCTCCCGTTAATCAGGGGATATTTCAGAAACTTTTGGAAGGGTTGTTCTTTTTAATAAGGTTTTTGTTTTTTCAATAAGGGGCTGAAGCGTCTGATGCCTGTTGTCAACCGCAAGCAGTATGATAAGCCGGATGTCAAATTTGGAAATATTCTGCTGGTGTTTCAGGTGCTGCTGCTTTCTCCCAGCAAACCCGTTTCAGCGTGGCCACAGACCTCAGTGTGCAGCGAAGTTTCAAGAA
>JANNUI010000027.1:0-8454 GCA_031395125.1 Chitinophagaceae bacterium
GATGAGCCATGGCGCAAGACCGGATATTTTCACTTTTGCCATGCTGGGGGCCTATAAAAGCCTGCAGGAAATTGTGGAAACTGTACCGGGTATTCAAAGTAAACCCGGGCCGCATGGCATCACACTTTTGCAACATGCAAAGAACCGCCTCTCAGATAAGAATGTTACTCCGGAAGACAAGGCCAATGTAAATAAAGTGATCAGCTACCTGGAAGGTTTAGGCAATGCAGACATGAAGCCAAAGAGCCTTGAGGTTACCGAAGAAGAAAAGAAAAAATATTTGGGTGAATACCGCTTTGGCGATGGTGAAGGCGAGATCTTTGTTGTAGATATGCACCGGCTGGGCTTTTTGCAGGTAGCCCGTAAGGGATCGTCCGGACGAAAATTGAATAAAGTAGATGATAATAGTTTTTCACCGGCAGGTGCGGCTACTGTAAAGATCATTTTCAAAATAGAGGCTGATAAAGCGGTTTCCTTCAGCATACATGAACCGGAACCATTGGTCACCGCCGTGAGGGTCTAACCCGGGCGGCCTCCAACTCCACCACCCTCTTCCTGTTTTTGCTGGAACTCAAAATCAAGCGACCGGTTAATTTCTTCCTGCAGGGCCAGCTTATCCCGTTTATAATTGAGAAAGGCGGCGGCAATAAACGAAACCAGTGAAAGATAATACCAGGTGGTGAAGCGGATGCCGATGATCCCCTCCATCCCTGCTTCAAGAGCGTCATCGCTTCCTCCTTTGCTCATCAGCGACCTCATCTCCAGCCTTATCTGGATCATCATCGCCAGCAGCATCACGGCGCCCAATATGCCAGCGCACATACCTGCAACGGAACGCCATTTGAAGGAGCTGATAGCAACCGCTATCCCGAATGCCCCGGCCAGCAACGCTGCTAGCGCAAAAACATTCGGCCCGTCTTTCATCATGTCCTTTTCCTCTTTGGAACCTGTATTCAACTTCTGCATGATCTCATTTTTATTCCAGCTGGCAGCCACCCGCCATGACCGGCCTGCGGCAATACCGATCCCGGAATTGTCGATCAGCGTGACCGAACCGCATTTGAATTCAGCAAAGGGAAGCAGGAATAAGAGGATGGCTATAGCAAAGCTTATTGTGCTGTTATGCTGCTTTCGGAAGAAATCATTGTCCTTTCTGTTGTGGGTGCTGGCGGTCTGTGCTACGTCCATATTCAATTAATAAAGCATAATAATATAAAATGACTGTCCGCTTGTATGAACCGTGCAACTCTTTGTGAACTTTGTGTTTCCTTTGTGTCCGTTGTGCTCCTTAAAAATGCCTGCCTGCTCGCCTTCGCATAGCTTCAGCGGAGCAAAGTCGGCAGACAGGGAACACAAAGTACACTAAGAACCACGAAGGACACTACGGACTCTCAAACTATTATATCAGGTTCTTATATCCGGATAGTCAAATAATATAAAATTATGGCCTATTGGGAAACACTGTAATGAAGTCAAAAATAAAAGTGCTTAATAATTATCGTACATCTTGCCGCTGATCTTATTCAGGTACTTTTCAGCAGGCTTCTTAATCCGGATCCTGTACATGGTCACTTTTTGATACCATGTTTTCTATCCAGCTTCTTTTTAGTCAGTTCCCAGTCAACTTCTGCTTTGTTCCTGTTCTTTTCAACGGCAATCCTGTCAAGCACATCTTCTATAAGATGCCGCCAGCGACGGGAGGTAAGCGTGAACTTATTCACCCTGCCCGTTTTTGTGCGATGAACAGTTACGCCTGCAATCCGGCTCATACTTACAAGTTTTTTCAAAGTTACACTTTAGTTTATTAAATACCCTGGGGATAAAACGATAATTTTGCAGCATGATACGCCGGTCGCTGGAAATAGTTGGCAGCAGTTTTAAAATGGCGCTGCAGGAACTGTGGAAGAACAAACTCCGCACTTTTTTGTCGTTGTTTGGCATTACCATCGGTATCTTCTGCATCATCGGGGTGCTGGCTACGGTGAACAGCCTGGAACAGAATATCCAGAACGAAGTGAAATCCCTCGGCACCAATACTATTTACATTGACAAATGGGACTATAGCGCCGGTGGCGGACCGGACTATCCCTGGTGGAAATATGTGAACCGCCCTTCTCCTAAATACAATGAGCTGAAACAGATCAAAGAGAGGACACCGGGCGCCAAATATGCAGCTTTTAAAATAGATGTGGAAGACAACGTGGACTTCGGGGATAACCGGCTCTCCAATGTAAATATCTATGGCATCACGGAAGAGTTCAGGGAGATACAACCGATAGATATTGAATTTGGCCGTTTTATTTCGGATGCGGAATTCAGCCAGGGCAGCGCTGTAACGGTGATCGGCAACGAAGTGGCCGAAAAATTATTCGGCACCCCAGAAAGGGCCGTGGGAAAAACAGTGGACAGCCGCGGAAAGAAACTGGTGGTGACCGGTGTCATTAAAAAACAAGGCAACAGTATGATCGGAGGCTGGCAGTTTGACCAGAGCATTGTAACGGCTTACCGCTTTGCCCGGAACATCATGGATGAAAAAAAAGCAGACCCGCTGATAATGGTGCAGGGCCAGGATAATATGAGCAGCAAGGCATTAAAGGATGACCTGACCGGGACCATGCGGGCCTTGCACAAACTACCGCCAACCAAGGAGGAAGATTTTGCCCTGAATGATGTGAATGATTTCAGTGAGGCCATCAGTTCTGCCTTTGTAAGCCTGAATATGGGTGGCTGGGCCATTGCTGCATTGTCGCTGATCGTAGGTATGTTTGGCGTTGCCAATATCATGTTTGTATCAGTAAGGGAAAGAACCAACCAGATCGGGTTAAAGAAAGCGGTCGGCGCCAAGAACAGGGTGATACTGGCTGAGTTCCTGCTGGAATCGGCTTTTCTCTGCATTATCGGAGGTATGATCGGTCTTACCCTGGTATTCCTGCTGACACAACTACTGACCAACGTATTGGATTTTCCTGTCTTCATCTCCACTTCAAATATGGCGCTGGCGGTTATTATCTGCATCATTGTAGGTGTGCTGGCCGGTTTTATTCCTGCCAGGCAGGCGGCGATGATGGACCCGGTAGTGGCTATAAGGAGCAAGTAATGTATCGATTTGACGATTTGACAATGAGCCGATGAAAACAGCAATGCAGTTAATATATTGTATTAAATTTTCCTGTAATTGATGGAAGAGACGAATAAAGAAAACCTGATTGTAAATCTTACTCTTGAATTTGCCATCGAGATAGTAAAGTATTGCGATACTTTGGAAGAAAAAAGAAAATATGTTATTGCCAGGCAATTGCTAAAATCCGGAACTTCAATTGGTGCGAATGTAAGAGAGGCTCAAAATGCTGAAAGCAAACCTGATTTCATTCATAAATTTAAGATTGCTGCAAAAGAAGCAGAAGAAACTGAATACTGGCTATTGATTTGCAAAAATTCATCTGGTTATCCGGAAGTAACTTTATTAATGGAGAAATTGAAATCAATTCAGCGAATAATCAATAAAATCATTGTCACGTCTAAAGTCTAATCGGCAAATCGGCTAATTTTCAAATCGGCACATCATGTCAGTTATTTTAGCAATAGAGTCCAGTTGCGACGAAACCTCAGCCGCTGTTTGTGCGGATGGAAAGATCCTTTCCAATTATATCGCCAGTCAAACGATACATGAAAAATACGGCGGTGTGGTGCCTGAACTGGCATCGAGAGCCCATATGCAGCACATTGTACCGGTGGTGGATGCAGCATTAAAAGAAGCAAAAACCGGGCTGAAAGATATTGATGCCATTGCTTTTACCCAATCTCCCGGCCTGATAGGCTCCCTGCTGGTGGGCAGCCAGTTTGCCAAATCACTGGCAGCGTCACTCGATAAACCTTTGATCGCTGTTCACCACATGCAGGCACATGTGCTGGCCAACATGATTGGCGACCCAAAACCCTCATTCCCTTTCTTATGCTTAACCGTCAGCGGTGGTCATACCCAGATTGTACGCTGTGAATCACCCGTAAAAATGAAAGTGATCGGTGAGACGATTGACGATGCAGCAGGCGAAGCATTTGATAAATCGGCCAAGTTGCTGGGCCTTCCCTACCCAGGTGGACCGCTGATCGATAAATATGCAAAAGATGGCAATGCAGACCGTTTTAAATTCCCGGAGCCACAGGTACCCGGATTTGATTTCAGTTTCAGCGGATTAAAAACATCCATCCTTTACTTTTTAAGAAATGCCGGGAAAAGTAATTTATATAAGGAAGAATTTACCGCCACTGAAGCGGAACGGAATGAATTCATACAAAACAACCTTCCTGATATTTGTGCTTCGATTCAGAAGCGCATCATTACCATCCTGCTGAACAAATTAAGGAAAGCCTCCGTTGAGACCGGCATCCGGGATATTTGCCTGGCGGGTGGTGTCTCTGCCAACAGCGGGCTAAGAGCTGCTTTCGAAGAAATGGGAAAGAAATACCAATGGAATACATTTATCCCCGCTTTTGAATACTGTACCGATAATGCTGCCATGATCGCCATCACCGCCTATTACAAATACCTGGCAGGTCAATTTGCAGATCTGTCGGTCAGCGCTTCGGCAAGAGCCGTTTGGTAATCTTCTGTAAGTATGGCTAACAACTATTTCCAGTTTAAACAATTTACCATTTACCAGGATAAATGTGCCATGAAGGTGACAACTGATGCTTGTTTGTTTGGAAGCCTCCTCCCAACCTCCTCCGAAGGAGGAGTTAAAAACGTACTTGATATTGGAACAGGTACCGGGTTGCTGGCATTAATGTATGCTCAGAAAAATTTCAATGCAAAAATTGATGCCATTGAGATAGATGAAACTGCTGCAGAGCAGGCAAGAGAAAATGTTGACGCTTCCCCGTGGAGTGACAGCATTAAAATATTTCATTCTGATGCCCGGGAATTTGATCACTCCAAAAAGTATGACGTTATTATCAGCAACCCTCCTTTTTATGAGAATGAGCTGAAGGGGAATGATCTAAGAAGGAACCTTGCCCATCATAACGAAGGACTGCTTTTACCTGAACTACTGAATATCATTAAAAAGAACCTGGAACCCGTGGGAAGTTTTTACCTGCTGCTGCCGTATAAGAGAAATGAAGAAATTAAAAAGCTTCTTGTTGAGCATGAACTTTCAGTCCGGCAAATAACGCTTGTACG
The DNA here is from genome assembly GCA_031395125.1 of Chitinophagaceae bacterium. Classification (GTDB taxonomy): domain Bacteria; phylum Bacteroidota; class Bacteroidia; order Chitinophagales; family Chitinophagaceae; genus JJ008. The sequence continues at coordinate 5,180 of JANNUI010000027.1, forward strand.
GCAATCTGTCAATCATGATTATTTCCGGGTAATCCTGACCGGGAGATTCCGAAGCGATGAGCAAATTGAAACGATGATTGATGAAATTTCAATAAAAGATAAAAACGACCGGTACACCCCCGGATTCACCCGTCTCTTACAGGAATACTATCTCTTTCTGTAAACACTAATCCCCAATTAACTTCCCGATAGCTATCGGGATAACCTATTAACTACCTCCTTCAGCATAATCTTTTAGATACGCAAACCCATCGGTCAGTTTTCCTGCCATTGTCATAGTGGCCCTGCGGATGATATCTGAACCATTGCCAACCAGGTCTTCCAGCACATGTTTGATCAATTGTTCGCCAAAATAACGGGAAGCATCTCTTGGCAGTTCATTCGGCAGGTTACCAATGGCCATGATATCTATCGAACCGGGTAAATAAGGAGCTGTCTTTTCCAGTGTATGCCGGTTAATGCCATATACCGGATCTTCGATGGTCTTGTCACCACTATTGATGGGCACAGAGCCATTCACATCGTCCGTAATATCAGCAATGGTCTGAATGATAAAATCGTCCTTCTTCACATCATCCTTTTCAAAAAGCCGGGGTACATTCTTCTCCCAATAGACCCCGTTCATCAGGATATCGGTCTGCGCCGCATAGGGCAGGAACCTGCATGTATATTTTTCCGGGTGATGGTGGAAATCGTCACGGCTGTAGCCGCCTGTTTCCATATTCCTGTACAGTTCTGTACCCTTCAGTTGAGTATAGACCGGGTAGGCAAACCTTCGCTGCAGGTAATCGTCCGGCTCCACTTCATGAATGCCCATCAGGTTCATCACTTCCAGTATACCATGCGCCACCCTGCCTGAACCGGTGACGGCGATCTTTACATTTGGCAACCGGAGGCCAAAATAATTATGAATCAGCTCCCTGAAACTGCGTTGTTTATACACCCTGTCTAATGTAAAAAGTCCGGCGCGGTTTCCATAGGCCATCATCCCGTTATGAGCCCCAACCACCCCGGCAAAAAAGCCAAATCCGATGATGCGCTGACCATCTTCATGTTCCATGCATTCAAAATCAATAAGGGTTATTTGTTTGTCCAGAATAGCCCTCAGCAGTTGCCGGTTATGTGGCTGTTTCTTTTTCGTATGGGAGAAAAAAAGATAGGTCTTGCCCGGAATCAACTGGCTGATGGGCACTTCCTTAATTCCTATCAGTACATCACAGTCACCCAGATCATCTTTTACTTCCACACCTGCTGAAGTATATTCCCGGTCAGGGAAGCAGCGTTTGTCTGAAGACTGGGCAATTACCTGAACAGTAGATGCGTTTTTATGTATCCATTTGCATTGTGCCGGTGTCAGCGCTACCCGGTTATCAGCCGGGATTTTTCCTTCCCTGATGAGTCCTATCCTTGTCATACAGCCGTTTATCGTTGTAAATCCGCCATGTCCTTGCAAAAGGGCTGGCTGGTAAGGGGCAAAGTTGCATTTAAAATTTTCCCGGACAAATATGATTTAAGTCAACCCTTCTGGCATGATAAATGGTGTAACTTTGAAAGTTCAAAAAATCATTTTTCGGTTACATTTTTACCTTCTTTGTTTACAGACAAAAAAAGATGCTGTTATGCTCAAAATTATTGCCCTGGCTATCGTTGTTTCCCTTTCCACAGCCCTGATTTCATGCAGCAAGTCCGCCAGCAACCCGGAAGAGCCCGCTGGGCCTTTTGTGCTTAACTACGGGGACTCCATCCTGTATATGAAAGCTGCTGCCGGCGACTATATTGTAACCCCGGTTACTTCCCGGCCTGGTACCTACTCCGGTTTTCCGGAAGGGATTGAGATCGACGGTACCACCGGCACCATCAATGTTTCCAAAAGCGAGACCGGGCTTCGCTACCGCATCACCCATACCGCCCCCGATGGAAAAAAGACTGAGACCAAAGTGGTGCTTTCTGGCATCACCTTTACCGATAAGTTCTACCATTTATCTGCCGGGGATTCAGTGGCATTGCCGGTTTATAATTCATCCGCTTTAAGGGTACTGCCTTTGACAGGCTCCAGCTTTGATGAGGGCAATGTTTGCAACAATGCCGGTTTTTCTGTAAAAACAACAGATGGCACTATCAACCTGGCCCAAACTGTCCGTAATGGAGTGTTTGGTGTTGTGCCCCTCAACGATGAACGCCGGACATTCGAAATAAAATACCGCATCAATGATGCCAGCGGCAAAACGGAGAATAAACTGAAAGTGCTGCTCTATTGGTACAATACCATTGCCGATGTGCCGGCCGATGTCTGGGAGATCCTGAATGACCGTGAGTCGCAGGGGGTTTTTCTCCGCGGACAAACGGCTGAAACAACAACCCAGGCTGCCAAACCCCGCCCGCCTTGTGTGATTATTATTGCCAATTAACCCTTCCCGGTTAAATTTGACGAGGTTATCTCAAAAGGGAAGAATTTAAACACAGTGTTACAGAGTGTTTGAGCTTCACAGAGAAAGTGAAATTGGGAATCATTGCTCCGGATAACTCTTTCTCCGTATCTCTGTGTTGAAAATACTTTTGAGACAACCTCATCCGGTATGAACAAGTTTGTATTGTTTCTGGTGCTTTCAGTTACTATGTTGCTTTGCTTTTCCCGGAACCAGCAAACCAATCCCCCATCCTTATCCGCCAAATACCAGGCCGCTGATAAATTGTACCAGGATGCCCTTGCGCTTGCTGCACAGGCGGGGGAGAATGAAGCAACTGAGGCGCAGGCTGACCGGCTCTTTCAGCAGGCATTACTTCAACTGCTTATTATCCTGCCGCAATCGGAAGCAGCCGGCAACGACTCACTTACTTTTTTTGTCTCCGCCAAAGCAGGGTATATCAATTACTGGCTTGACAGTACAGAAGCCGCCAAAAAAATATTTCTGCGCGCAATTGCGCTTAAACTCAAACTGCCTGCTTTAGCTGATTCATTCATTTTTGCACCCTTGCTTTACACGGGTGGGATCTATTACACACAAAACCAGTTTGATTCCTCACTTGCTTATTATAAAAGAGCAGAAGAGATCAATGACAGTTATTCCCAACCGCTGAATGGATCGCAAAGGCTTTACAATCGTCTTGGTGTGATGTATTATGAAACCGGGAATTACCGGCCGGCGAGAAATTATTTTGAAAAAGCGATTGCACTGACACCAGCAACCGAAACAACCCTGCGGGCCAATTACCAGATCAATATTGCCTCGATGCTGTTGAAATCGGGAGAACCGGAGCAGGCTAAGGCTGTTTAC
>JANNUI010000069.1:0-2510 GCA_031395125.1 Chitinophagaceae bacterium
GTGGAACCATTTACGATGGCCTTGATGGAATGCAGCAGGTCATTGTCATAATACTCTTCCAGGTTACGGATGACAGGAATAGAAGCACAGGCTGCCGATTCGTATAAAAAGGATTGCCCGGTCTGTTGCTGCAGTTCCAGCAATGCAGGCAGGTGTTCTGCGATCATTTTCTTGCTGGCGCTTACGACATCTTTTCCGTTTTGCAGCGCAATGGAAACAATTTTGAATGCTGCATCGGCATCATCTATTACCTCTACAATAACGTTGATATCACGGTCGTTCAGCAACTCATACCGGTCCGTAGTAAATAGTGATGCCGGGGCATTTCTTTTTTTTCCATTGTTTTTGATACAGACTTTTTTAATGGTCGCTTTCAGTGAAGGGGTTTGTTGTAATACTTTGTACAGGCCTTCACCCACTACGCCAAAGCCGAATAATCCAATGGTCAGTTGTTTGTGTGTTTCCATTACAGGGTTACGGTTTTGTTAGTGTTTTTTGTTTCAGGTATGGTGCTGAATGCTTGTTCCAGGTCGTTGATGAGATCTCCTGCTTCTTCCAGCCCCACCGACAGGCGGATCAGGCTGTCGGCCACACCAGCGGCTCTTCTTATTTCTGCCGGGATGGATTTATGTGTCATCTGTGCCGGGTGACATAGCAGGCTTTTAACCCCGCCCAGGCTTTCTGCGAGTTTGAAATAATGAGTGGAAGTAACAAATGCAGTGGCTGCTTCCTCCGTATCATTTTTCAACGTAAAGGATACAATACCGCCAAATCCAGTTGCCTGCCGGGCAGCGATATCATGATTCAGGTGATCTTTCAGACCGGGGTAATAAACTTTGTTAACTGACGGATGTGTTATTAAAAATTCGGCAACGGCCTTTGCATTGATGCAATGTTGTTTTACCCGCAGGTGCAGTGTTTCAATGCCGCGGATGACCAGCCAGCTGTCAAAAGGAGAAAGGATAGCGCCGCTGGCATTCTGGATGAATTTAATTTTCTCACCCAGTTCTTTCTCTTTTGTTACCACCAGCCCGGCTATCAGGTCGCTGTGGCCGCCGAGGTACTTGGTAGCCGAATGCACTACAAGATCAGCTCCCAGTGAAAGAGGTTGCTGTAAGGCTGGTGAAGCAAAAGTGTTATCTACGCAAAGCAAACATCCGCCTGTCCGGCCGGCAGGGCGGCTGGCCCTGGCAATTTTTGCAATAGCCTCTATATCCGAAACCTTCAGTGTCGGGTTAGTGGGTGTTTCGATCCAGATCAATTTTGTTTGAGGAGTAACAGCGTTGAAAACATTTTCAGCGTTGGTGGTATCCACATAATTTACTTTGATGCCAAACTTCTGGTAGATATGCGTGAACAACCGGAAAGCGCCGCCATAAATATCATCCACGGCCAGTATTTCATCACCTGTTTCCAGCAGTTTGATGACTGCATCAATGGCTGCCAGCCCGCTGCCGAATGCTATCCCGGTAGAGCCGTTTTCCAGTTGTGCAATGAGTGATTCGAGTACTGCCCTTGTCGGGTTGCCGGTACGGGCATAGTCATAACCCCTGTTCACCCCCGGGCCTTCCTGCACAAAGGTGGAAGTTTGATAAATGGGAACGGATACAGCTCCGGTCAGCGGATCAACAGGGATGCTGTGGATCAGTTGTGTTGCATTGTTGCTCATCTTTCGTTGGTTTTGCCCCATCCCCGCCAGCTGGCGGGGAGTAAGGAAGTTTTTTAAATTTGTTAGACCGATTTTAAAACACTTACCAAAGAAAGACTATCGGGGGGCAAACCCGCCTTCGCTGAAGCTACGGCGGGCAAAGAAAAAAGCTCACCCGAAAAATCAGATGAGCTTTAAAATATATTGTGAAAGATATTTTGAAGCTGTGGATCTGACTTATCTGTCCCGGCATTCATCGTCGGGATGGAATTGGCACCTTTCCATGTTTTGTGGAGACACAAACCATGGCAGGTTGTCAAGGCTTCATCGGGCCATTACCCTCAGCCTTTCTTGATAAGTTTATTCCGAACGCAGTGAGGGATCTCCTCAATTCATTCGAAATATTACTAAAGAACTGGTGCCTGCCTGCCGGAGCACTGCGAAGGCATGGCAAATATACAGGCATAAATTTTATATTTCCAAATCGACGGGTTAAAAAATAAAATAACAACTGTAAGTGTGAAGCATGAAATGCAGGCCGGGAAAGGGTTTCAGGCGCTCTATTTTTTTTGAAAAATAAGAGAGGAATGCAATCCTGCAACCCTTTGCTTTGTATTGATGAACCGTCGCTGTTCCTGTTTTAATTGCCGGCGGTAGCTTTTTCCAGTTTGCTGCCGGTGTAAACCCATGGTTTTGGCGCGGCAGGTTTCTTTGTTTTAACAACTTTTGTACTGGCTGCTGCAGGCTCTTCTGCCACCGGGGAAGCAAAAACTGAAGCCGGATCTGCTGCATTATAGTTTTTGCCGATGCAGATACTGAGCGTATTCATTTCTTTATCGTAAATCAATGTTCCTTCAGCCAC
>JANNUI010000095.1:0-5811 GCA_031395125.1 Chitinophagaceae bacterium
GATGAGATGGATAGGAGGAAATCATTGGGAACGTATTCCTATTGACAGTTTTTCAATTATTATTATCCGGGATTCTGTCACCATTGTGAATCAAAAAATCAAAGGTCAGATTTTCACAGAGGACCTAAGGCAAATACTCACAGAGTTGACATTAAATGATAGAGTAATTTTTTATGGCATCTACGCAAGAAATTACAACAACCAACAAGTTTTCATCCGGCCGATTGAATTAATTATTGAATAGAATCAACAAAGACATCATTTCTCTTAGAGGGCTATGAAATTCTCCTTCAAATCCAGGGTCTATAAAGTCGGCATCAACCCCTGTGTAAAAGTGCCCAACAGCATTACGGCTAAACTAACTGCCACAAAAGGATACATACCTGTAAGGGGAACCATACAGGGCCATTTCTTTCAACAGACACTTTGCCCGGTCAAAGGAGAAGAATACCGCTTGTATGTAAACGGCCCGATGCTGAAAGGCGGTAAGGTAAAACTGGGGCAAGTGGCCCATTTCGAAATTGAACAGGATACACCGGAAAGAAATAAAAATGTACCCCTGCACCCGGTTTTCAAAACAAAGCTGGAAGAAACCAAACTGCTGGATGCTTTTCTGCAACTATCCCCATCCCGGCAAAAAGAAGTGAACCGCTACCTCAACCATCTTAAAACGAAAGAAGCCCAGTCAAAAAATATTGACAAGATGACCAGGGTGCTGAAGGGGAAAGCCAGTTCGCCACTGCTTAGACTAAAATAAAAAAGGTTATTTCCCCTTCTCCGCTGCAATCAATTTCTCTATCACATAATAAGTGATCGGGCAGAAAGAAGTGTTTTTCAGCGCCATTGGCTGCCGCTTCAGCATAAAGTCATCATCCATATAAGGGAACCGGGCACAATCGGTGGGACGCACCTCGTAGATGCTGCAGTAATTATCAGCGCCGAGGAAAGCACAGGGCATTTCCTTCATCACATTATCGCCATCCTCATCCACCCGCAGGTAACTGTCACGAAAATCACCTTCCTTCATCCCGAGGTGTTTGCTGATGCGTTTGATATCCGGCGGGGTAAAGCGGGGAGAATGATTTTTACAGCAGTTGGCACATTGCAGGCAGTCAATTTTGGCAAAGGCTTCTTCATTCAGGTCAGGCAATTGCCTGAGCACTTTGTTCTTATTGGCCCGGTGCAGGAATTTCTTATACTCTTTCTGTCGTTCGCCCGATTTTTTTTCCCAGTTGATTAAAATATCTTTTGCCATAAAATAAGTTGCCACGAATGGCACAAATTACACCAATAATGATCTTACTTCTTAAAATGTCTTGTTCGTGGCATTCGTGTAATTAGTGGCAACCAGGTATTTTGGTCACGAAAACACACAAAATCACACAAAATTTTTATTCCGCATTGCTTCTATCCATTTTTCGTGTTGGTTCGTGACATTTCGTGGCAAACAAATCTGCCGCAGGCAGATATAATCCGTGCTAATCTGTGTAATCCGTGGCCAACATATATTTTGGTCACGAAAACACACAAAATCACACAAAATTTTTATCCCGCATTGCTTCTATCCATTTTTCGTGTTGGTTCGTGACATTTCGTAGCAAATAAATCTGCCGCAGGCAGATATTATCCATCCTAATCTGTGTAATCAGTGGCCAACCTTCTATTTTTGCCGCTCATGGGAACTGCCAGGGAACAATTACTCATACTCATCACTACTCCACTCTATTTAATAGTGATTGGATTAGAACTGTTTCTCAGCAAACTCCGCAAACAGAACAGCTACTCCTTAAAAGACACTGCCCAGAATTTCTACTTCATGATCCTGAACGGCGGCATTGACCTGATATTCCGTGTTGTTTATATAGGTTTTATCCTCAGCTTCTTTTATGATCACCGTGTAACGCAACCCCTGCAAAACCCATTGATATACTGGATCGTACTCGTGGTCTTTGAGGATTTCATGTATTACTGGCTGCACCGGGTGGATCACTACTGCCGCCTGTTCTGGGCCACCCATGTCACGCATCACTCCTCGCCCAAATTCAACCTCACGGTCGGGTTCCGTTCCTCCGTAATGGAGCCGCTGTACCGTTTCATTTATTTCATCCCCATCGCCTGGATGGGTTTTCAGCCCATTGACATTGCATTTATCTATGCTGCCACTCAAACATGGGGCATACTGGTGCATACGGAAAAAATAAACAAGCTGGGTTTCCTGGAGTATATTTTGGTCACCCCTTCCCATCACCGGGTGCACCATGGCTCCAATCCCAAATACCTGGACAGGAACATGGGTATGTTCCTCATCATCTGGGACAAACTGTTCGGCACTTTTCAACCCGAATTACAGGCTGCAGCCTACCAGCCTATCAAATATGGCCTCACCAAACCCCTGGAAAAAGAAGACCCGGTCAATATCGTAGTGCATGAATGGAAAAGCATTGGTAAGGACCTCCGCAAAAAAGGGTTGAGCTTCCGGCAACGATGGAATTATCTTTTCGGCCCACCGGGCTGGAGCCATGACGGCAGCACCCATACCAGTACGGAACTGCGCAAAATGGAGAAAGAAAGCAAGGTTTGGTAGTGGATCAGTTTTAATTCTGAACTTTAAGTATAAAACCACAGAGACACCGGGGGCATAGTGTTACACAGAGTTGCCTCCCTGTTTCTTTGTGTACCCCCTGCCGCAGCCTGCCCCGACAAAGGAGGGGTGGTTTAAAAAATCAAACCCGATAGCTATCGGGTGATACACTACCCAAGGTTTGATCACCGGGAATTCTGACCTGCAGACCGTAACTTTGCCCCGCAATAATCAATAATTATTAATTAATAATTATTGATTATTAAAATCCTTCAAACATATGAACCTCTTCGAACAACAATCAAACGAATTCATCCCCCGCCACATCGGACCCCAGGAAGCTGACACTAAAAAGATGCTGAAAAAAATTGGCGCCGGTAGCTTGGGCGAACTCATCAGCAATACGGTTCCGCCTGCCATCCGTATGGACCATGCGCTGAATATTCCACCGGCGATGAGTGAACATGAATACCTGAAGCATATCAAGGATGTCTCATTAAAAAATAAGCTGTTCAAAAATTACATCGGGCAGGGATATTATGATACCATCGTTCCGTCTGTTATTCTCCGTACTGTTTTTGAAAACCCGGGATGGTACACACAATACACCCCCTACCAGGCAGAAATTTCGCAGGGACGCCTGGAAAGCCTGCTCAACTTTCAGACAATGGTCAGCGACCTGACCGCATTACCAATAGCGAACGCTTCACTGCTGGATGAAGCCACCGCCGCTGCCGAAGCCATGACCATGTTCTTCAACAGCCTGAACAAACAGGACCATATTGAAAGACCTAAGTTTTTTGTTGACAAAGAAATATTCCCGCAAACAAAAGATGTACTGCGGACAAGGGCCGTGCCGGTTGGAATTGAAATAGCGGAAGCCGATTACAAAACGGCGGATGTTGATTCAACGTATTTCGGCGCCATTGTTCAATATCCGAACGATAAAGGTTCCATCGAAGATTACCGTGATTTTATCAATAAAGTGCATGCTGCAGGCGGTTTTGTGGTGATGGCAACTGATCTGCTGGCATTGACATTATTAACGCCTCCCGGTGAGTTGGGCGCAGATGCAGCAGTAGGTTCTGCACAGCGTTTTGGTGTGCCACTTGGTTATGGCGGACCGCATGCCGCATTTATGTCTGCCAAAGATGATTTTAAAAGAAGTATCCCCGGCCGCATCATCGGGGTCAGCATTGATGCCCAGGGCAACCGTGCCTTACGGATGGCCTTGCAGACAAGGGAGCAGCATATCAAAAGAGAAAAAGCAACCTCCAATATCTGCACCGCCCAGGCGCTGCTGGCCAATATGGCAGCGATGTTTGCTGTCTATCATGGTCCGGATGGGTTGAAGAATATTGCAAAAAGGGTATCACTGCTTATCCAAACTGTTGCAGGAGCCGTAGAAGAGAGAGGGTTTGAACTGGTTTCTTCTACTTTCTTTGATACGATCGTGGTGAAAGTAAAAGATGGGACTGCTCCGCAAGGAGTCTCCAAAGGAGTCATTGACCTTCGGACCATCAAAGCAAAAGCAGAAAGACAACAGATCAATCTCCGCTATATTGATAATAACCAGATCGGCATTTCTCTGGACGAAACAACAGATGTCGGCGACCTGTACGACCTCATCAATTGTTTTGAGAACGACAAAGATCCGGTGGCTTTTAGTATTCACCAGGATGCGGAGCTGCAGCATATCCCTGCCGCACTCACCCGGACATCTGCTTTTCTCACTCACCCCGTTTTCAACACCCACCGGAGTGAAAGCCAGATGATGCGGTATGTCAAACAACTGGAGAACAAAGACCTTTCGCTGAATACTTCCATGATCTCTCTCGGGAGCTGTACCATGAAGCTGAATGCGGCCTCAGAAATGATGCCCCTGAGCTGGCGGCAATGGAGCAATATGCATCCATTTGCTCCTGCGGACCAGGTGGAAGGATATAAATACGTTATTGATGAGCTGGGCAAATACCTCTGCGAGATCACTGCGTTTGATGCCTGCAGCCTGCAACCCAACAGCGGTGCACAGGGAGAATATGCGGGTCTGCTCACAATCAAAGCCTGGCATGAAGCCAATGGACAGCCCAACCGGAATGTGATGCTGATCCCGATCTCTGCGCATGGGACCAATCCTGCCAGCGCAGTAATGTGCGGAATGAAAGTAGTGGTAGTAAAAGCATTGGAGAACGGTTACATTGATGTGGAAGACCTGAAAGCAAAAGCTGCGCAATATAGTAATGATCTTTCAGGCATTATGATCACCTACCCCAGCACCTATGGTGTATATGAAGAAACGGTGAAGGAGATAACCGACATCATTCACGGGCACGGCGGGCAGGTGTATATGGATGGCGCCAATATGAATGCACAGGTGGGACTCACCGCACCCGGCCTGATCGGCGCTGATGTTTGTCACCTGAACCTGCATAAAACATTCGCCATTCCGCATGGTGGCGGCGGCCCGGGCATGGGCCCGATTTGTGTGAAAAAACACCTGGCAGCTTACCTCCCATCACATCCGGCAATAGTGAATAGTGAATCGTCAATACAGAAACCCATTCACTATTCACCATTCACCGCTCACGGTGCAGTAAGTGCGGCCCCTTATGGTAGTGCCTCCATCTTGCTTATCAGCTATGGCTATATCAGGATGCTGGGCCATGAAGGAGTGAAAGCTGCGACTGAGTATGCCATTCTCAATGCCAATTATATGCGGGCAAGGCTGGAAGGGGCTTATGATATTTTGTACACCAATAATAAAGGGCAATGCGCCCATGAGTTTATTGTGGACCTGAGGCCCTTTAAAAAATCTGCCGGGGTAGAAGCAGAAGACGTGGCCAAGCGGCTGATTGATTATGGTTTTCACGCCCCCACCATGAGTTTTCCGGTACCGGGCACCATTATGATCGAGCCCACGGAAAGCGAAGACAAAGCGGAGCTGGACCGCTTCTGTGATGCGCTGCTTTCCATAAGAGAAGAAATAAAAGCGATCGAAGAAGGCAGGGCCGATAAAAAAGATAATGCGCTGAAGAATGCACCGCATACACAGTTTGTGATAACCGCAGATGAATGGAAGCATCCTTACTCAAGAAAAGAAGCGGCTTTCCCATTATATTACGTCACACAAAATAAATTCTGGCCTTCGGTGGCAAGGGTGAACAATACGCATGGTGATCGTAATCTTATTTGTACCTGCGAGCCTATAGAGTCTTATTTGGAAGCCGAAG
>JANNUI010000114.1:0-1609 GCA_031395125.1 Chitinophagaceae bacterium
GATGAGATCAATGGAAAAGGGAACGGGTCTTTGAATATCCGCTCGGGAACAACCGAGCCTTTGTCGCTGCGGGGGAGATTTGATATAGAGGAAGGAAGCTATGTATTCACTTTCCAGTCTTTCTTTAAAAAACCATTTGAGTTAAGAAAGGAATCCGAAAATTATATTGAATGGAATGGCGACCCGTATAATGCCAATATCAAATTTGAAGCAATTTACAAGGCGGAGCGGGTGAGTTTTGCGCCCCTGGCCGAGTTACTGCAACTGAGCAGCAGCGCCTCCAATGCGAGGGGCGATGTGTATGTGGTGGCAGCGCTGACAGATAAGCTTTTCAAACCGGTCATCAATTTCTCATTGGATTTTCCCAACACCAGTGTGGCCGTAACGGATCCTGAACTGGCCCTGGTGGTGCAACAGATGCAGAAAAACCCCAATGAGATAAACCGGCAGGTCACTTACCTGATCGTATTCAACAGTTTTGCCCCAAGTGAACTGACCGCAAACTCGGGCAACTTCTCCGTGGCTAATCTTGGACTCACCACCATCTCCGGCATCTTCCTGAATGTGATCAGCGACCAGATCAATAAGATCCTCGGGAACCTGCTGAAAAGCGATAAGTATAATATCAGCCTCAACACTTCAATTTATAACAGGGGGATCATCAACTCAAGTAATACGAAATTAGAACTGGGAAGCAATATCAATTTTTCCATCGGCCGTTCTTTCTTTAACAACCGCTTCATCGTTTCAACCGGTGTGGGTTTTGATGCGCCCTTGCAGCAGTCTGCCACACAGCAGGCTTTTTCGCAGCAACTGCTGCCCGATGTTACACTGGAGTGGCTGATCAACCAGAGCGGAAGCATCCGGGCATCCTTCTTTTACAGGGAGAATGCAGATTACCTTACCACGGCCACATCAGGCGGACCGGGCAAGGCCAGGAGGATAGGTGCCAACGTTTCTTACCGCAGGGATTTTGACCGCCTGGGCGATATTTTCAGGAGGAAAAAGAAGAAACCACAGGCGGTATTGCCTGCTCAACCAATCACAGAAATAAAAATGGATGACGTACCTAAAAAAGAAAATTAACCCACTGGGGGAGTTAATGAAAAAAAGCGATTTCAAAAGGTCCGTAGGGCCGGAATATTAGAAGAAAGAGATAATGAATTATTGATTTAGCTCCTTAGGTGCGGCATGTAAAAATATATCGCTCTTACGGAGCTCTGAAAACATAAAAAATCATTTAACTACTAATACCGATAGCTATCGGGACCTCTCTGAGGCATTAAAGATTAACTACGTCAGGCGGTAAAATCAGGACTCATCATCAAGTATCTCATGTCCCAGTTTATCTCTTTTTGCCAATAAGTATTTTTCATTGTGCGGATTCGGATCCACTTCGATGGGGATGTTTTCAACTATCTCAAGTCCATAACCGATAAGTCCCACCCGTTTGCGGGGATTGTTGGTCATCAGCCTCAGTTTGGTGATATTCAGTTGACGCAGCATTTGCGCTCCCAGTCCGTAGTCCCGCTGGTCCATCTGGAAACCGAGGTGGAGATTGGCTTCCACGGTGTCCATGCCCTGCTCCTGCAGGCGGTAGGCCTTCAGT
>JANNUI010000117.1:0-5482 GCA_031395125.1 Chitinophagaceae bacterium
CTTTCTTATAATAACCTGGTGGATGTGGATGCAGCTATTCAACTAATCGGGGAGTTCGTCGCTCCCCCTCTCCACAGAGTGGAGAGGGGGTCGGGGGGTGAGGTTTTTGCTATCATCAAGCATACCAATGTATGCGGTGTAGCACAACGGTCAACTGTAAAAGAAAGCTGGGATGCTGCCCTGGCTGCTGACCCGGAAAGCGCCTTTGGCGGTGTGCTGGTTTGCAACGGTACTATTGACAAAGCCACTGCTGATGCTATCAATGAGATATTTTTTGAAGTGCTGATAGCTCCGGCTTATAAGGAGGATGCGCTGGCAGTGCTGAAATCAAAGAAAAACAGGATACTCCTGGAAATGAAGTCAGGGGCCGGAGCCCGGAGCCCGAAGGTTACCGGGACAGAAATGTACCGTTCGCTCCTGAATGGCGTACTGATACAGTGCACAGATGAAGGTAATTTTTCCGAATGGAAAGAGGTTGGAGGAAGAGAAACATCGGTAACAGAAAAAGAAGATCTCGTTTTTGCCAATCTAGTCTGCAAACATTTGAAATCAAATGCCATTGCCCTGGTAAAAAATAAACAGCTCATTGGTAAGGGCTGCGGGCAAACCAGCCGGATCGATTCGCTGAGGCAGGCGCTTGAGAAAGCGAAACAATTCAACTTTGATCTGAACGGTGCCGTGATGGCGAGTGATGCATTTTTCCCTTTTGATGACTGTGTGAAGATGGGGTATGAAGCCGGAATTTCTGCCTTCATCCAGCCGGGAGGTTCGATCCGGGATAATGAATCCATCGAATACTGCAAAGCGAATAACCTGGCGATGGTGATGACCGGTATGCGCCATTTTAAGCACTGAGCACCCACACCCTAAAGGGAGCTTGCCGAAACACTAGCCAGCTTATTTGAAAATACTGATGGTTGCCAACAAATGAAATTATTCGACTTTCATAAAACTATTGTTCAATCTTCTGCTGATTATTTAAAGAAATTATCAGCATTCAACCCCCTTACCATCCGCAAAAAAGGCACAAGGCCAAAAGCATTATTTGCCCTGGCACTGGTTTGTCTTTTCTGGGGCACCACCTGGATCGCTTCCAAAGAAGGAGTAAGGCATATGCCTGCACTGCAACTGGCTGGTATCAGGCAACTGATTGCAGGTGTTTTATATGTTAGTTTCTTCCTGTACAAAAGGATACCGCTGCCAAAAGGAAAAGAATGGATACCGGTTCTTGTACTGAGTTTTCTCAATTTCATTATGAGTAACGGCCTTAGCACATGGGGTGTGAAATATATTTCAGCAGGACTGGGCTCCATCATGGGCGCTATCTTCCCGCTTTGGCTGGTAGTGATTGGTCTGTTTATATCGAAAGAAAAATTGCCGCAGAAAGCCATCATCGGTTTGCTGCTGGGATTCAGTGGTGTCTGTGTTATTTTTTATGACCATTTGAATGATTTCCTGAACCCCGATTTCATGAAGGGGATCATCCTTTCCCTTATTGCCACCTGGACATGGGCCTTCGCCACTTTGTACACCAAAAAACAGGCAGTAAATTTTAATCCCTATTTCAGTCTCGGTTTGCAGATGGTTATCTCAGGTGTCTGCCTGTTCTCCTTTACCCATGCCAATGGTACAGCAATACAATTGTCAGCCATTCCCTGGCAGTCATGGGCCTCCATTGCCTATTTGATCGTATTCGGCTCTCTCATAGCATTCATTTGTTACCTGTACGCTTTGCAAAACCTGCCGACCGAACAGGCTTCCATTTATGCCTACATCAATCCTATAGTAGCAGTGCTGTGCGGCTGGATCGTATTTGAAGAAAAGATAACGCCCTACATCGCTATTGGCGGGGCTGTTACGTTAGTGGGAGTTTACCTGGTGAACAAGGCATTTAAAGCGGTGCCGCCACCTGAGCAGCCGGAGACAGAAGGTGTTTAATCCGGGCTGACAGCCTGCCCCGGTTTTTCGGGGGTCACTATCTGACCGGCAACCTCCTGCAGGAACTGTGCATATACCTCCCGCCAGCCTTTAAATTTTTCATCTGTTCCCAAAAAGGTATTGTGCCAGATGCTGATCAAAGTGCCATTCACTTTTTTCACTTCATTATAATAATGGTACATCTCATCCAGTGCCTGCAGCGGGGAAAATTTTTGCTCAAAGAAAGAGTTGGCCTCCATATAACAAAACGGGTACAGCAGTAAGGGAGTTGTTCGCTCCTTTTCCAGATCATACCAATAAAACGGTGAAGCCACTGAAGCCCGGAAGCCATTGATGCTGCCATAGCCCATGGAAAAATCTTCCCTGATGCCTGCGTCAAGCAGGTGACGAAAAGTCTGTGGCAGGCTGAAGCGGATAAAATGCTGACGAGAGGCCGTAATCTTTATTTTAGCTATGCCCTCAATCGTTTCTTTTTCTTTTCTTATCAGCCCGAAATCATCACCGCTTTGCCAGGAGGGATGAACCCCGATCATATATTTTTCTGCATGCTGTCTGATCAATGTTTGCAAAGCCGTTTCCCGTGGTAAGATATTCCGGTCATATTTCCCAGTCTTTTCCGGCACCAGGAAAAAATACCCGGGCTTCAGGTGATATGGCCGGTGCAGATCATCCATCCATGCATAAGCGTCGTAGGGGTCAGGGTTTTTGCTGTCTAATACTTTTCTTCTTTCTGCAAACCGGCTGAATTTACCTTTCACCAGGTCCTTTACTGCTGCACCGGCGCTTCGCCACCATTGCTTATGCTTAAAGGAGTATGCCTCGTCAATATCGTAAGTGGGGAGGAAGGTGAATGGTGAATGGTGAATAGTGAATGAGGGAAATTTTACTTTCAGCGCCTGTTCAAAATTTTGCAGCCAGATGTTGATCAACGGCTTACCAAGTAATCCTTCCCTGTATGCTAAAGAATTTTCATGCGCAAATCGTCCATACATGTCTTTTTTGTGCGGCAGGTATTCCTCGTAGCGGCTGAGTAAATAAAATGTTGCGGCAAAAATGTCAAAAGGAAAATCACCATTTGTTCTGAAAAAAGCCTTGTATCCACTGACCTCAAAGCAATCAACTGCCTGCTGAACAATTCCGCTTTTAAATAGTAATGAGCAGGGCTCTAACCGGATCTCACCATCAACCACTGTTTCATTGCTGTAATTAATGCGTGGACCGGGATAGTCCCGGAACTCTATCATTCTGTTGGTTAATTGAAAAGCCTGCCCGGTAAGCTCTTTGCCGATAAAATCACAGATATACTGAAGACGTGGCGTTATGGCTGAACTGTAAACGATCATCTTGCTGGCTGCTTCATCAAACGAATATACTTATCCGGCTGCAAATCATTTTGCGCCAGCTTGCATCCTTTTTCCGGTTTGGCCGTCTATCCCGGCAGAAAAGCTTACGGGAACCAAAACCATTATCACAACGGGGTGAAAAATATTGCTGCCATACTGCTTATTACAGTTTTCACATTCTCCCAATATGCCCGGCATCTCAGTTATTTAGAATGCAAGATCCTCAATAATTTAAGATCAGCCTCTCAAAAATGTGATTGCGAAAAACAGGCGGGATTTGAAAATTCAGGTAAGGGACAATCTTCAGTTCCGAAAGCCCATCTTCATGTTCACCCGGATGAATTCTTTTCTGCCTCCTGTGAAATTTTACTTTCCTTCAAATACCCTGTTGCAATAAAAACCGGCTTCTCTTTTTCAGATGACGAATCTGAAGGCAGTTTACAGGGCCCATGGCGACCTCCCAATAGTTGAATGTCATACCAGCTTTCCTGCAGGCCACTGAGCCGGCAGTAATTTCATTCATTGAATTATTCAACTATTTCTAAAATTATTTTATGAAGAAAATAATCAGTTTGCTCTTTATAGCAATACCATACTATTCATTTGCCCAAAATGCGGCAGAGAAGCCCAGGATCCTTTACGGAACCTGTACCAAAGACAGTCTTACTGTTGAGCCGTTTGTCAAATGGTTCAATGCTGGCTATGACAGCTATAGCCCCAATACAACTGTTGTAAGTCTTCTGAAGAAACAAACCTAGGATAATATAAGCATCAAGGTATTTTTCGGCACCTGGTGCGTGGACAGCAAAAGGGAAGTGCCCCGGTTTCTAAAATTGCTTTCTTCCATCGCTTTTCCCGAAAAGAAAATACAGCTGATCGCCCTTGGCGGCAGTGATTCACTGGTGAAACAAAGCCCCCGGCATGAGGAAGAGGGGCTGGGAATATTCCGTGTGCCCACCTTTATCATTTATAAAAATGGAATCGAAGTCGCCCGCATCAACGAGTTCCCGGTTTTTTCACTGGAGAAAGATATACTGGCCATTCTCAGTAACCAGTCTTACTCACCCAACTATCGCTCCTTCAGTACTCTTCTCCGCTGGCTGAATGATGGCAGTTTATCGGATGAAAATAATAGTGTAAGGGGATTGGCAGAACAGCTACGGCCGTTTGTTGCAGATGAACATGAGCTCAACAGCCTCGGTTATCTCTTGCTGAAGCAGGGGAAGAAGAAGGAAGCTCTGCAGGTATTCCGGATGAATTACAATTTATATCCCGAATCATCGAACACTGCATCCAGCCTTGGTGAAGGATACTATGAAAACAGTGACTATATAAAAGCGATCACATTCCTGGAACGATCAATGGAACTTAACAAAGACCCGAAAGCGATAAAAGAAATTTTAGGAATACTCTATAAAGCGAAAGAAATGGACAAGGGTTAACCTCCTGATATCTTCCTCCGCAGAGTTGGCTGCGGGGGAAGATCATTTTCCGTATTTCTTCTTCCAGAGCTGGTTAAATGATTTCTTCGGGAATTCCATTTTACCCCGGTGGGCCGACCAGCCTTTTACCAGTGTATTGACGATCCAGTTCTTTGTACTGCCGCCTGCTATGTTCATCCATTTGCGGCGGAGCATTCCCTGTTTCCACATTTTCCAGGCTATTTTCTCCGCAAACGGGCTGTGGCCCTCTTCCACTGCTTCATGGCGGTTTTCCAGCAACAGTTCATGGAGGTTGATCTTCACGGCACATACTTCGGTGCAGTTGCCGCAGAGGGAAGATGCATAGCTCAGGTGTTTCCATTCACCCATTTCTTTCAAATGCGGAGTGATGACAGCACCAATGGGTCCGCTGTAAGTAGCAGCATAAGCATGCCCGCCGATATTTTTGTAAACCGGGCAGGCATTGAGGCAGGCCCCGCAGCGGATACAGTACAAACTTTCACGCTGTTTTTCGTTGGCAAGTATATTCGTACGGCCATTGTCCAGCAGTATCACATACATATCAGCCGGGCCATCTGTTTCATTTGCCTGTCTGGGCCCTGTAATGATCGTATTATAGACTGTCATTTTCTGCCCGGTGCCGAAAGTAGCGAGCAGCGGCCAGAACAAACCAAGGTCTGTCATGGAAGGGATCACTTTCTCAATCCCGGCAATTACAATATGTGTTTGGGGCATGGAGCAACAGAGTCTTGCGTTGCC
>JANNUI010000129.1:0-2500 GCA_031395125.1 Chitinophagaceae bacterium
TGGAGGGAACCATGAAACAAATACAGGCTTTAATGGTAAAGCAAGCCGGAACGAAAGGCTAGAAAAGAGTCAGGAGTCGTGAGTCCTGAGTCTGGGGGAATAGTCTTAACAATACTTATGCGGGAGGTTTGAAGAGTGACGGAAAACTCTTTGAACCTCTTGTTATTTAAAGCAAACCGAACCTGTTTTCGTTAAAGAACTCTAAAACTTACGGGTGCTGAACAACGTGGCATTATTTTTCTCGTTCAATGCACAACTGTTGATAACAGCACCAAATAATTTTGGAGTCAACACCTACTTTTACACCTAAAGAAGAAAAACTATGTTTGACCTTTTACAGATCTCTACGGACAGTTTGCAACAGGCAGCCCGGTTTGCATCCGGGGACGCCAATCACGACGGACATTTGAGTTTTTTTGAATTATTGAAGATGGGAGGATGGATCATGATCCCCCTTGCCATCATGCTGCTGCTCGCTGTGTATGTATTTGCAGAACGGACCATCGCCATCCGCAATGCGGCCAAGATCGACGACAACTTCATGAACATCATCCGGGACAATATCGTCAGTGGCAACATCACCTCCGCAAGGAATTTTGCCAAGAACAACAACACCCCCGTAGCCCGGATCGTGGATAAGGGCATCCAGCGCATCGGCAAGCCCCTGGACAGTATTGAAAAAAGCATGGACAATGTGGGGGTGCTGGAAATGTATAAACTGGAAAAGAACCTTGGAGTGCTTTCTGTGGTATCCAAAGCTGCCCCCATCTTCGGTTTTGTGGGTACACTGGTGGGGCTGATGCAGTTGTTTTCCGGTATCAATACAACCAATGAATTCGAAGTGGGAACCATTGCCGGCGGTATTTATACCAAACTCATCACCTCCATTACGGGTCTTGTGATCGGTTTGGGCGCCTACCTGGCTTACAGCTACCTGAAAACACAGATCGATAAAACAGCCAATAAGATGGAAGCGGCCGAGGCGGATTTCCTCGATATACTGCAGGAGCCTACACGATAAACCGACGTTTGCCTGATAAGCCGTTTTCATCACCTAAGCAAGAATAATGAGTTTCAGAAAAAAACATAAAGAAGATTCAGAAGTGTTCACCGACTCGCTGAATGATATCCTCTTCATCCTGCTGATGTTCTTCCTCATCGTGGCCACCCTGGCCAACCCGAATGTGATAAAGGTCGGACTGCCCAAAGGCACCAAGGACACCAAGTCCAAGCAGGACATTATGGTATCCATTGACAAGAACCAGCAATATGCCATTGGGAGCAAAAGAGTACCCTCAGACCAGTTTGATTCGCTGCTCTCCATGGAGATCAGGAAATACCGGGCCTTGCGGGATACAGTGGTGGTGGTGATCAACGCCGACACCAGCGCCTTTTATGGCGAAGTGTTCCGGGTGATGCGGATCGCCAAAAAAGATTCAGCCAAAGTAGTGGCGAGGATTGAGCAATAGTTATTAGTCGTTAGTCCTGAGTCGATGCAGATGGCTAAAGACTAAAGACTGCTTTCAGCATCCGGTCTTTTTGTTGCAGATCCTTTTTAAGTTCAGTCTTGTATCCTGCTGATTGAAACAGTGTACAGACAGGTTTTCCAAGGCTTTCATGTATCTCGACGTAGATATGACCGTTTGTATTAAGGTGTGCCTTTCCAAATTCAGCGATGGATTTGTAAAACAGCAAGGGGTCATTATCCGGCACGAATAAAGCGGTGGCTGGTTCATAGTTCAATACATTGGGCTGCATCTGCCGCTTATCTTTTTCAGGAATGTATGGCGGGTTGCTGACGATGATGTCAAACAAGGGCAGCTCATTCCATGCATCTTTCTGAAGAAAATCAAGCGGAACAAGTTTTACATCGGCTCCAAGTGCAGCTGCATTTCTTTTGGCCACTTCCAACGCTGCACTGCTGACATCACAGGCCCATACTTCTGCTTTCCGGATCCTTCTTTTCAACGAAATGGCAATACAACCGCTGCCGGTGCCGATGTCCAGTATTTTTAATTCATCTACCGGGAATTTACAATTGCTGATGACCCATTCCACCAGTTCTTCTGTTTCGGGTCTTGGTACCAGTACATTTTGATCCACATAGAATTTCAGCCCGCAGAACCAGGATTCGTTCAGCACATACTGCACCGGTTCATGCTGCATCAGTCTTTCGGTATAGCTATAAAATTGTTTTTCTTCTTTGTCCGTCAGCTTCGCCCTTTTATAGAGCATTCTTTCCACTTTTTTGGACCCGGTGATGTTCTCCATCACCCAATCGGTGACCTGTGATGCTTCACCTTCTTCATAAATGGTCCGCAGCTTGTTCAGCAGATAGTAAGTCGCTTTCTGTACTGTCATAACTTGTCCCGCTCTGCGGGAACGACAAACTTACGAAGTGAATGGGATACGATTAAGCTCTTTTAGTTTCACGCAAAGGCGCAAAGTATGTAAGCCGCAAAGGCACATTTTCACTTAGCGACTTTGCGTGAAATACTAT
>JANNUI010000149.1:0-2760 GCA_031395125.1 Chitinophagaceae bacterium
ACCGAACAGAATCGGACAGGGTATTGAATTTGATTATTGCTGTGTGCATGGCTTGCTTGCAATAAAAGAATGCGGCTACGAAGCCATTATGGTAAACTGTAACCCGGAAACGGTGAGTACCGATTTTGACATGGCCGACAAGCTTTATTTCGAGCCGGTTTACTGGGAGCATCTATGGGAGATCATTGAACATGAGAAACCGGATGGGGTGATTGTGCAGTTGGGCGGGCAAACCGCATTGAAGCTTGCAGAAAAATTACATCAAAAGGGCATAAAGATCGTTGGCACATCTTTCGACAGTCTAGACATAGCCGAAGACCGTGGCCGTTTCAGTGACAGGCTTAAAGAACTGGATATTCCTTATCCCGATTATGGAACAGCAGTAGATGTGGATGAAGCTGTGAAGGTTGCCAATAAAGTTGGTTACCCGGTGCTTGTCCGTCCTTCTTATGTATTGGGCGGGCAAAGAATGCGGATTGTACTGAACGATGAGGAAGTAGAAAAAGCTGTAGTGAGTTTATTAAAACATTTACCCGGCAATAAAATACTGGTTGATCATTTCCTTGATCGCTGCCAGGAAGCAGAAATAGACGGCATATTTGACGGAGAAGATTTTCATGTGATGGGGGTGATGGAACATATTGAACCGGCAGGTATCCACTCCGGAGACAGCAATGCTGTATTACCTGCTTTTAATCTTACGCCATTGATCGTTCATACCATGGAAGAGTATGCAGAAAAGATAGCAAGGGAATTAAAGATAAAGGGGTTGATCAATATTCAGTTCGCCATAAAAGACGGGAAAGTGTATGTAATAGAAGCTAACCCAAGGGCCTCCAGAACAACACCGTTTATTGCCAAGGCATATAATAAACCCTATCTGAACTACGCTACCAAAGTGATGCTGGGCGAAATGAAAGTTTCCGATATCCCCGAAGAAAAAATTCTTGACGGCTTTGCCATCAAGGAACCTGTTTTCAGCTTTAATAAATTTCCCGGCGTAAATAAAGAGCTTGGCCCAGAAATGAAAAGCACCGGTGAGGCTATCCGCTTCATTAAAAACCTGAGGGACCCCTACTTCCGGCAGTTATACAAGGACCGGAGTATGTACCTGAGTAAATAAACCCTTTTAAAAAAGAACGAACCCATCCGCCAATTGGCGGATGGGTTTGTTGGTTTAATGGCTAATGGTCTTTGAACAGGTGCAGTTGGTGCTGGTGCTGATTGGTAAGTTGGTGGCTTTATAATCAGTTGAACTATTCTTATCTAAAGTTACTATCCTTAATAAACCGGGTTGTTTATTTTTTTAACTATTATTTGTTCCATTTATTAATAGTTTTCTAGTTTAATAATTTATACTATGTTGTTTATCAATATATAAGGTGCCATAAAATATGTCTAATATTTGAACTATTGTTTGTAATTTGTTCCTTATTTACCGGAGCAAAAAAACCGTTTGAAAACATCCTCTGATTTACTCTGGCAGCTTATACAAACACTGAGCAGCGGTGAAAAACTTTTTTTTAAAAGAAATTTTACTGTGGGGCAGCCGGCTTCACAACGGCTCTACCTGAAATTGTTTGATGCCATCGCAGCACAAAAAAAGTACAATGAACCGGCCATCATTAAAAAAATTTCTCCCGGCCTCACTAAAAAGAATATAGCCTTTCAAAAACATTATCTCCACCACCAGTTATGCGATGCCCTCTTGTTCTATGAAAGCCGGCGCAGCAGCTCTCATGATATTTACAGGCAGATACAACTTGTCCGGATGTACCGTAAGAAAGGTTTGCCGGATGAGGCGCACCAAATCTGGAAGAAGGCAGTCATCCGTGCCCGGCAATCAGAATCATTCGCCCTGCTGAACATGCTGAAGACAGAATTTGAAAAAATAGTGCTCTTCAGCAGCCCCCATACAAAATATGACGAACTGCATTCCGTCTTTAGTAACAATCTGATCACCTATGATGAATATGCTGAAATGATCACCCTGCGGGATATTTACACAGAAACCCTGCTGCTGAAAAGAAAGGCACATTACGACATGGATGATGCATTGAAAAATAAGATCACCGGCCTGCTGCAGCGGGTGAATAGCTGCACCCCTCATACCCGCAGCCGCTCATTCTGGTATGGACATTATTACCGCATGAACAAAGCCACCCTCTTTTATCTGCTCAATGATATCGGCAGCTCGCTTTCCTTGCTGCAGGATGTGTTGTCCGACTGGAAAAAGAACAGCGGTTTCATCCGTACACATGGTGAGTATTACATAGAACTGATGTACATGATCAACTATGCCGGGATCCTGAATGGATCATATAAGTATGTGACCGATGCGTTCAGCGGTCCGATGAATGACATGATCGGAGAACCGGTGCAGCGGGCCAATTTTGAGGCCATCAAATACCTGGCCCTGAATAAAATTTATAATAAAACAGCCCGGTATGCCGAAGTGAAAAAACTGGTGAACTTCATGAAGAGTCAGTACCCGGCCTGGGAACCTATGCTGAATGCCGACCTGAACAGGACGGCGAATCTTTCACTTGCCATCGCAACATTTGTGCTGGAGGAGTTTGATGATGCCCTTTATTTTTCCAAGCGGGCCATTACTTATTTTAAGGACGGGGTGAGGGAAGAACATGAGGCTGTGGCACAAATACTGCTGCTCCTGATCGCTTACAGCATCAATAATGACCGGCTTTTTGATGCACAATACCGGGCTACTTACACCTATTTTTATAAAAGAAAGAAGCGCCG
>JANNUI010000165.1:0-2769 GCA_031395125.1 Chitinophagaceae bacterium
TATTAAAAAACTGAAGGCTATTACCCATACAAATTGCTAAATCATATTTGCCTTCTGGTTGAAACCCAATCACATCATTTAAAACCGTTTTTACCGGCAGTTTTTCTGTCTCGGCATTTTCCTTCAGCTCATTTATATAATCAGGCAAATTATCAACTGCTGTTACTTCTATTCCTTTTTTAGCAAGTGCTAATGAATGACGACCATAACCGCACATTAAATCCAGCACTCGGTTACCGGGTAGCAGATTAAAATATTGCATCATAAAATCTGTTTCCTTGACTGTAAGTTCTGGCGGGATTATTGTTTTCCAGATTTGTTTGTAAAAGCCATCGTAATAGGTGTCGTTAATATTGCTCATTTTATTATTCAAATAATTAAAAAACAGAATAAAGAAACAGAATGATTTTTTACAATATGCAGTTGAACGAAGTTCCGGGCATCCGAAATAAGTAACGATTAATCAAGGTTCAAATGCTTAATTAAAAAATTTTACCCGGATAAAATAATTAAAGACATTTTATAATCCATCTGAAAAGATGCCCTGGTTTGATCTTACTCTAACAATTTATGCCGCATACCATACATCACCAACCCTGCAATTGTTTTGGCCCCTACTTTCTGCTTCATATTTTGACGAATTGTTTCAATCGTACGTGGGCTTAAAAAAACTTCTTTCGAAATTTCATCAGTTGTTTTATCCTCGGCGATTAGTTTCAATATGCGTAATTCTTTCTCATTAAATTTTATCGGGTTTGGATAAAACTGCCGAACTGTTTTTTTATGCTGAAGTTTTAGAAGTACCGCTTTATTCACCAGATCGTTAAAATAAAAATCATCGTTCATGCAAGTGAGGATTGCCTGATAAATTTCTTCAGGGTCTGTAGTTTTTGTCAGGTAAGCATTGGCACCCATTTCCATCATCTTTGTTATCATCTCCTGATCGTCATACATCGTAAGCACTATTATTTTCAGTGCTTCATATTCCTTACGAATGATACTAATAGCATTGATTCCGTCAATCTCAGGCATTCGGATGTCCATTAATATTACATCGGGCATTTTAATTTTCAGCTTGTGCATCAAATCTCTTCCATCTTCTGCTTCCCATAGAATATTGAGGTAGTCTTTGTCTTTAAGTGCCATTCGAATCCCATCACGGAAAATTTTGTGATCATCAGCAATTGCAACTTTTATTTGTTGGGTGGACATTGTACTATTGGTTTTCAGTTAGTAAAGGAACTTATTTGCGTAAAAGTACCCGAAAAATAGTTGTAAACATGTACTGCCCGAAATAAAATGATTAACACCTGTGGAGAACTATGCTAAGTGTGTAATAATGGAAGATATTGGGTTGAATGACTTTCTTAGAATGAAAAAATTTATTTTTTAGAAAATAATTTCTTTTGAACAAAGTAAATTTTTCAATACAGTAGTACGCCTTTGTTGTTATTTTTCCGCAACTATCGCCTGCTCCCGATATTTTTTTGCAAATTCAACAAATGCTTTTGCCTGTTGCAGGTATTCATTGGCAAATGCTCCGGAGGGTTCGGCATCATTCATCCTCATTACATCTGCTTTAAAATTTTTATTGTATAATTTATTCTCTGAAAAATGTTTATCGAAATCATTTAAAATGCCCTGTTGAGTATTACATTGAACACCCTGCTGCAATAATAATGCCTTTGCAGTATGTACCTGAGCAGCGTAGGCGTTATAAATACTATCTGCCCATTTTCCATTGATCAGCCCTTCTACACTGTTCGTAATCTTTTCTTCCGCCTCTAAAATTAATGTGGCTACCAGATCAATCATCACACCTGCACATTCCCCCACACCAATTGCTGTAGAAAATTTTTCTTGTTGACCAAAATCAATATAATCATCAGCTTGTAATGTTTCTAAATTGGCAAGAGGTTTTAATAAGTCATAGTAATATCTGTTACCATTACGCTGGCTGTAATTTAAAAAAGTTTCGCCTTCTTGTGCATTGACTTTATAATCATTCAAAATACTTCGTACTACATCAGGTCCTCGTTTGCTTGGTACTTTAATTACTTTATCAGAAATACGGCCTTCCCCGCTTCCCAATACTCCGCCACCAACTAAAACTTGTAATGCTGGCAACACCTGACCTTTTGCTTTCAATGAACTTCCATGAAAACCAATAGATGCCATTCCATGTTGCCCGCAACTATTCATACATCCACTTATCTTAATTGCAATTTCTTTGTTGTATAAATATTCAGGAAATTCTTCTTCAATTATTTCAGATAATACCAACGCAGTACCTGTACTATTACTGATACCAAGATTACAAGTATCAGTCCCAGGGCAACTTGTAACATCGGCTACGCTACCAAAACCAGCAGCAGCAAAACCCTCTGATTCCAAAACACTATATACATATTCAAGATGTTCCGGTTTTATAAAACGAAATTGCAATCCCTGGTTGATGGTCACACGAACATCATCAGCAATTACATCTTTTAGTTTTTCAATTAAACTGCGGCTGCTTACCGAACTGATATTACCATTCGCTACCCGAACATAAACAGCAAAATTGCCTTTCTGCTTTTGTTCAACGACGTTGGTGTTTTTCCAAAGTTCAAACTGGTATGGATTTTTAATTGAATATTGAATACCTGCCTGCCGGTAGGCAAGGTTGAATATTGAGTGTTGAGTGTTTTCTTTATCAGCAATTGCAAACTTGCTTAAATCAACTTTATACGTCTGATGTGTCAATGCTTTTTGTTCTTCAACTACTAA
>JANNUI010000176.1:0-5396 GCA_031395125.1 Chitinophagaceae bacterium
CATGAGAACGGCCCCCACACCCACCAGCAGACCAACAATGCCGCCGATGATACCGATCCAGGCACCGATATTCATTTTCATCATAAGGATCTTTTTAAAATAAAACCATTAAAGCAATGAAGAACCTTTGAATCAACGGCGGACTATTCAATGGGCTTATAATCCCTGAACAGATTTAAACGTGTCCCTTCCACCAATTGCCGGTAGGCCTTCCATTTTTCATCAAAGAAATCATTGATTTTTGCTATGCCGGTACGCATTGCTTTTTCTGCATTGGCGGCCAATATCTCTTCCTGGGTTCCCGGAAGCTGATGCTTTTGCCTGATATTTTGCCGGGCCAGCTGGAATTGGGCGACGATACTGGTATCAAAAAGGTTTCTTGATAAGCCCTGTTGTTCTATTGGCTTACCTGTAACCAGCTCCCGGATCGATTTTATTTCCCCCTGCAATTTTATCGTGGCTTTCCGGATTGTGTCTGCTTCTTTCCCTTCCAGTCCCCTGAGCTGGGCCAGCATCTTGGTACAAACATCTTCGGCTTCTCCCAGGCGATCTGTCCCGGCAGTAAGTTTATCTCCTGTTATTTTCAGGCGGTCAATCAATTTTTGCTGGGCCAGTTCAATATCTTTCGTGTCCCCGATCCTGGGATCATCCTTTACGTTCACAAAGACTGAATCGGCGGCATTCCCGGTGCTCATAACAATTTTATAAACACCGGACATAACAATTATCCCGGAAGGCTCCGGTGCATTGGGTGCCGGTTTTGGATCACCCGGATTCCGGGATCCTTTTTCAGTAAGCGGCCAGAACTGGCGGTTGAACCCGCTATCAACAGCCAGGCGAACAGTCCGGATAAGTTCATTGGAAGAATTGTAAATTTTAGCTGTTACGGTATCTCCTCTTTGCCCGCTCTTTGGGCTTGTCACACCCGGGCTGGGTTTATAGAAAAAGGAGACCATCGCTCCAAACCCCCTGTTTTCAGCGCTCCATATTCCCCCGCTTGAACCCAAATTGGCTCCGGCTACCGGCTTGATCTGCACCTTGTACGCATCCGGCGCCGATAAAACGGTGAGTGTGTTTTGAAGAACCGGTGCTTTGCCGGACGCTATCTTTCTTAATGGGCGGATATCGTCGAGGACCCAGAGGGAGCGGCCAAAAGTGGCGATGACAAGATCAGCCTCTCTTTCCTGTATGGCCAGGTCATAGGTAGATACGGAGGGGTAACCGTTTTTCCATTGTTCGAAGCTGGCACCATTATCAAGACTGACCCATAAGCCGTTTTCAGTACCTGCAAAAATGAGGTTGGGCTCTTCGGGATCCTGTAACACAGAAAGTGAATAGCCTCTTAGTTTATTTTCATCCGCGAGCCTTGTCCAGGTTTTACCGTAATCAGTTGTACGGAAGATATAGGGTTTGAAATCTCCGCGCCGGTAATCGTTGGCGACCACAAATGCTTCTGCAGCGTTGTATTGCGATGCCCGTACCTGCGGGATCCAGCATCCGGCAGGCATTCCCGGTATCTTAGCCCGGAAACTGGTCCAGGTTTTTCCGCCATCCCGGGTTAACTGAACGTTGCCATCATCTGTACCGGCCCAGATCAATCCGGGTTCTTTTGGAGAGGGTGCAATGGTAAGGATGGTACAATGTGTTTCGGCCCCGGTTATGTCGAGAGTTAACCCGCCGGTGTTTTGAAAAGCCTTTATTTTCGTCGTATCATTTGTCGTGAGATCGGGTGAAATTATTTCCCAGGCAGCACCTTTATTGGTGCTTTTATGCAGGTACTGGCTGCCGTAATAAATGGTTTTTTTATCAAAGGGGTCCTGGGCCAGTGCAGCATTCCAATTCCATCGCAAATTAAGTCGGGGATCCAGCGAGGGTGGTTTTATTCGCCAGGTCAAACCTGTTTTCCTGTCAACCCTGGCCAGGTTCCCCCCCTGGCTCATACTATACACCCAATTCCCGTCTTCGGCATCCGGGATTACATCAAAACCGTCACCACCACCTACATTGTTCCAATAATAATTTCTTATCCCCCCGGCGTTCCAGATATATGCGGGGCCAAGCCAGCTACCGTTGTCCTGCATTCCTCCCATTACATTGTAAGGCATTTCCTGGTCCACATTGACATGATAAAATTGTCCAACGGGTAGTTTTTCATCAAGTACCCAGTTTTTGCCCCGGTCTCTTGAAATGCCAATGCCCCCGTCATTTCCAATGAGGATAAAATGGGGGTTTTCGGGGTGGATCCACAGGGCATGATGATCTACATGAATACCGGCCGCAATATTTTCCATGCCAAAGGATCTACCCCCGTCTTCGCTCAGGTTAATTTGGGAATGAACATTATAGACACGGTTTTCGTTTTTTGGATCCACGTAAATTTCCTGGTAATAAAAAGGACGATTGGTAACCTGCCTCGCTTCACTGTTCACCAGTGTCCATTTGAATCCCCCGTCATCACTCCTGTAAAAACCATTTTTAGCAGCTTCCACCTGTGCATATACCCGGGTGGGCATATTGCGTGAGAAAGCAACACCGATCCTGCCCAGCGGTCCCTGTGGCAGACCATCTTCCTTATCGAGCTTTTTCCAGGTTTTCCCGCCATCGATCGTTATATATAACCCGCTGCCGGCTCCCCCGCTTTTCAATACCCAGGGCTGCCTGCGGAACTGCCACATGGCGGCTATTAATTTATTAGGATTGGAAGGATCCATGACCAGGTCTGCGCAGCCAGTTGTGTCGTTGACATATAAGATCTTTGTCCAGGTCTCCCCGCCATCCGTTGTTTTAAAAACTCCCCTTTCCGGATGTTCCGAATAAGGATTGCCAATGGCAGCAGCATACACGGTATTGGGATTATTCGGATCCACAATCACCCGGTGAATGCACAGGGTCTTTTCCAATCCCATTCTTTTCCATGTTTTTCCTGCATCCAGCGTTCTGAAGATCCCGTCACCCAGGTTCATGGAATTGCGGGGGTTGCCTTCCCCGGTTCCTACCCATACTACGTTCGGGTTGCTTTGCTGTATAGCAATCGATCCGATATTCTGCAGGGGCTGATCATCAAAAACAGGAGTCCAACGGTGACCTCCATTCTCGGTTTTCCATACACCACCCGAAGCAGACCCCAAATAAATAATATCCGGGTTCGCAACAACGGCATCAATAGCGGTGATACGTCCGCTCATCCCGGCCGGGCCGATATTACGGGGTTTCAGGTTTTTAAATTGTTCCAACCGGATCTTTTGCGCCGCGGCAGCCAGGCTGAATAATGTGTACAGAAAAACAGAGAGGACATAATATTTCATGACATCGGTTTTGGTCAACTAAACTTACAAAAAAAAGAAGTGGCCGGAAATCTAACAGGGCCCGGATAAAGGCGTTGAAAAAGAGCAGACTCACTCTACAAGATAGACGATCCTGGTCAGCCATTTGGCAGTGTCTTTTTCATTCACCGGGCCATAAATATATTGCTCTATCACCGGGCTTTTTTGTTTGAGCTTATTTTCTGCGAGATACTTGTCGAGACTGCCGTGTGCATCCGCCAATTTATCATAAGCGCCGCTGTAGTTCACATAAACGGCCTTTGAAGCATCCACATCAGTAATCCGGATGATGCTGTGGGGGAGCTTTGTGCCGGCTGGCACCGGTACGGCGGCTGCCATATCAGCCTGCTGGTTTTTTTCATCCCATACAAAATATAAACCGGCGGCAGTCCCTGCGGTGATATTATTCTTAGCTGCTTCCTCATACAATATGGGCAGGTGCTGCGCAAAGAATGCAGTTATGTCGGGCCATTTCACTTTCTGCCGGATGATGGCGAATGTGGTAGCGGCGAAATCCATCTGCTGCACTTCAAAAGGTTTTGCCGGGGCTTTTCCTGTTGAGACCTCCGTCAGTTGTTTTAAAGCAGCGAGACCTTTTTCAAAATCTTTACCCATCTGTTTGTCCATGCTGTAAAACAGATTGAAAATATTCCAGGGACGGGGAGTGGCCATTTCAAAATTCCAGGTAACACTGGTGGTGCCGCTGGCTTCCCTTAAAGTGAAAACAGAGGTGGCGGTTGCCTTCCTGGGTTTTTTAAACTGGATGGAATGAGATACTTTTTGCCCGGATTCGAGCGCCGTAATTTCCATCTTCCCTTCGCCTGAAAGATCCGGATCACCCATCCATGATGTGGCAGCGCCAACCGTACCATCTTTACCGGTAAGTATATATTCAGCAGAGGAATCCTGCTGGCTCCACACCGACCATTTGTTGAAGTTATCCAGTTTAGACAGTTGTTCATAAATGACAGCCGCCGGGGCGTTGATCGTTACCGATCGTTCTAATTTCTGTTTAACCGGCAGCAGCAGCGAAAGGATAACAGCAGCGATTGCCACAAAAAGAAGAAAAACAAAAAAGGGCTTTATGAACTTCATAATGAAAAGAAAATGTTAACCGCAGAGGCGGGGAGGACGCAGGTTTTTTGTATCCCGTAACTCAGCGTCTCAGCGGTGATCTTAAAACGGTTTCTTTGGTTTTTCTTCAACTTTCTGTGGCTTCAGCACTGCCCGGATATACTTATCGGGGTTGATATATTTTTTGGCAGCATCCTGAATCATTTTCGATGTCAGGTTTTCAATTTGTTTCTGCCGTTTCAGTATATCACCCGGGTTATTGCCGGAATAATAAGCGTCAAAGAGGTTGTTCATCCAGAAACTGTTCTGCTTTATATCCACTTCTAATTTTCTCCGCTGCTGTTCCTTTATCTTTTCCAGGTCTCCGGTGCTTACGCCGGAATTAATGATCTTCCTCAGTTCATCCAGTGAAGCTTTGGTCAGTGTGTCTGCATTTTCAGGTCCGCAGGGAAAGGAGATGCTGAACGTGTAGTAGGAGTAGGGGATCTTAGCCATAGAGCCAAAGGCGCCCACACCATATACACCCCCTTTTTCTTCCCGTAACTTTTCCACCAGTTTGATGTCCATTACTTCGGCAAGGCTGCGCAGGGCGTAGTTGTCGTTTACATTGTAAGGCGCAGGGGAAGTAAAGACAAGATTGACATAGCTCTTTGGGTCGGTGCCTTTGGTGATCACGGTATCAATCATTCCCGCAGGCGGGCGGATGCCCAGGTCTTTATAATTTTCTTTTTGCGGTTTGGAAGGAAGGCTGCCGATATATTTTTCCAGCAGGGGTTTGATCGTTTCTTCCTTAAAAGCTCCGACAAATAAAAAAGTGAAATCCCCGGCATTGGCAAACCTTTCCTTATAGATCTGCATACTGCGGTCGGGGTTTATCTTATCAAAGTTCTCCGCTTTGGGAATACCACCCCCACGAGGATGATTTTGCGTCATCAGCTTCTGAAATTCCACGCTGAAATAGATCTGGGGGTCAGCGCTGAGGTTGGCATACAATTGCTT
>JANNUI010000180.1:0-1501 GCA_031395125.1 Chitinophagaceae bacterium
CCCAGAACCACAATCTGGTGCTCTAACCAACTGAGCTATAACCACCATTTTATCCGGCAAGATTCAATATATAGCCGGATATCGGAGGGCAAAAATAGGTAAAAATGCGTTTTCGTTAAAAATAAAAGCCTGATTGCTCAATGCTTAGGTGGTAACACTCTATCGTGATGATAACAAGGCCATTCATCAAAAACACTTGTTAAATGCCTGTAAGAATAAGAAAAACAGGCTTTTTGCGTTATTTTTGGGGTATGTCCGAAACTCTAAAATACCTTTTGAATATGAAGAGACTTCCGATCCTGATCATGATTGTGATTGCAGCATTCTTTCTGGCATTCAAAACGATGGGAACAGGCACTCATTATCCTAACCCACCTTCCAAGTATGAAGACATCCTCCGGCTGGTAGGCAAAATGCTTTCTGATGCCCATTACAGCCCGCAGGATATCAACGATGCATTCTCAAAAAAGGTCTACAAGAAATTCCTGTCAGATCTGGACCCCGAAAAAAACATCTACCTGCAGAGTGACCTGGAGGCTTTAAAAAAGTATGATACAAAGATCGACGATGAGCTCAATGGAGCGCCGGTTGAGTTTTTTTTGGCAGCGGGCAAAACTTTCAATACCAGGATAGAGGAAACTTCTGTAACCTATAATGAAATACTCGGTATACCTTTTGACTTTACTGTGGACGAAGAAGTCGAACTGGACGGTGAAAAGCTGAAATTCCCCGCTACAGTAGCCGATCGAAAGGACCGCTGGAGAAAGAAACTGAAATACCTGTCCCTTGAACGGTACATTGACCTGCTGGATATGCGGGAAAAAAATAAAGGCAAGGAAGGATTTGTAGTGAAAACAGATGAGCAACTGGAAAAAGAAGCGAGGGAAAAGGTAAAGCGTCTGATGGACAGAACTTTTGACCGGTTCCGTTATAAATTCAATGATGATGACAAATTCAGTGTGTTTGTAAATGCCATCACCACCACGATGGATCCGCACTCCGAATTTTTTCCCCCGGTTGATAAACGATATTTTGATGAAGAGATGAGCGGCCGCTTCTTTGGTATCGGCGCTTCACTTCAGTATGATGATGGCAATATCAAGGTAAGCAGTGTGCTTACCGGTAGCCCAGCCTGGAAATCCGGCGAAATACAGCCGGGTGATATCATCATCAAAGTGGGCCAGGGTAATGAAGAACCCATTGACCTTACCGGTTTCGTAGTGACAGATGCGGTGAAAGTGATCCGCGGAAAAAAGGGGACCGAAGTAAAGCTTACCATTAAAAAACAGGACGGCACCATTAAAGTTATATCGCTGATCCGGGATGAGATAGTGCAGGACGAAACATTTGCCCGCAGCGCCATCGTCAAAAACGGCAGTTCAAAGATCGGTTATATCTTCCTGCCGGAATTCTATGCAGACTTTGACCGGCCGAACGGGAACCGCAGTTATGTGGATGTGGCGAAGGAAGTAACCAAACTGAAAGAAGAAAAAGTGGATGG
>JANNUI010000192.1:0-1563 GCA_031395125.1 Chitinophagaceae bacterium
CCGGCAAGGCACGCATCGAGGCGGTACTGTCGGCCGGCAGGATCCGCCTGCGGCCGATCCTGATGACCACGCTGGCGATGATCTTCGGCATGATTCCGCTCGCGCTGGGGTTGGGCGAAGGGGGCGAGCAGCGTTCCCCCATGGGGCAGGCGGTGATCGGCGGCGTCATTACCTCGGGCCTGCTGACCCTGGTGGTAGTGCCGGTGATCTACACCTACCTCGATGATCTTGCCGCCTGGGCGAAGCGCTTTGGTAAGATTGCGACTTCCCCCGGCACCAATGTATGACATGAACCTCGAACAGGCCCGCACCAACATGGTGGAGCAACAGATCCGCACCTGGGAGGTGCTGGACCAGGATGTGCTCGACCTGCTCTACACCGTGCCGCGCGAGGAGTTTGTCCCGCTGTCCTGCCGCAACCTCGCGTTCGCCGATATGGAAATCCCGTTAGGGGAAGATGCGGGCGAAGGCGAAAGGATGTGGGCGCCGAAGATGGAGGCAAGGGTGCTGCAGGAACTGGCGCCCAAGCGCAGCGACCGGGTGCTGGAAGTAGGAACCGGCAGCGGTTACCTCACCGCGCTGCTCGCGCATCGCTCGGCGCACGTCCACTCGATCGAAATCCGTCCCGCGCTTGCCGCCTTCGGCAAGGCGAACATCGCCCGCCACGGCGTTGACAACGTCACGCTCACGGTCGGCGACGGGTCCGCTGGCCCGTCCTCGGGAGGCCCTTTCGACATCATCGTTCTCACAGGGTCGGTGCCGCGGCTGCCCAGGACGCTGCTGGACCTGCTCGCTCCCGGTGGGCGCGCTTTTGCGGTGATCGGAGAACCCCCGGTCATGACCGCGACCGTCATCGCCGCTACCGCTGCCGGAGCGCTGCACAGCGTGGCGCTGTTCGAGACCCTGCTCTCGCCGCTCGCCAACTGCAAACCGCCCTCGCGCTTTGCCTTCTGACATGTCAGTGTACGGATCCACCTACAAGGCCAGATCGATGCGCGCCCTCACGCTTACGCTTTCCCTCCTCGCGCTGCCCGCCCTTCCTCTTCCTGCATGGGCGCAGAACCTGCAGCAGGTCTATCGCGACGCGAAAAGCTACGACGCGCAATTCGCCGCTGCGCGGCACGCCCTGCAGGCCGGGCTCGAGAAATTGCCGCAGGGACGCGCGCTGCTCCTGCCGACGGTGGGCTTGACCGGGAATTTCACCAATACCCGGACCGATACCGAGCCGCATAACAACACGGTGGGCGCATCGACCCTGCGCGATGCGCGCTCCCACGGCTACTCGCTCTCGTTTTCGCAACCCATCTATCGCAGGCAGAATTCGCTCCAGCACAGCCAGGCTGAATTCCAGGTGAGGCAGGCCGAGTCCACGTTCGGCCAGGCCGGACAGGACCTCGCCGTACGCACGGCGCAGGCCTATTTCGACGTGCTCGCGGCGCAGGACACGCTGGCGCTGGTGCAGGCGCAGAAAGCCGCGATCAGCGAGCAGCTGGCGCAGGCCAAACGCAATTTCGAAGTGGGCACCGCGACCATCACCGACACGCATGAGGCGCAGGCCCGGTT
>JANNUI010000206.1:0-3450 GCA_031395125.1 Chitinophagaceae bacterium
TCAGTTCCTCAGCCAGCATCCTGCCCAGGTCCTTTTGTTTTTCCGTTGTGGGATATGTGGAAGATTGCGGGTCGCTTTGTGTATCGATCTGCACATATCTCATAAATCTTTCCGCTGCTGTAAACTGATAATTTTCAAACATATAATCCTTTTTGGGGCATCGAATATAAGACTATCAGAGGCTAATGGCTAATCCGGTTTGACAAAACCGCTTAATTATTATTACCTTTTATACTTAAACCAAAACTCACCGACATGAAAAAATGGATAATTGGCTCTCTGGTTGGGGCAATCATTGTTTTCGCCTGGCAATCCGCCTCCTGGATGTTTCTCGGTATTCATGACAATAAAATGAAATATCACCCGGCACAAACGGAGATCATGGATGTTCTTTCCTCCAAAACCACAGAAGAAGGTCTTTATATGCTCCCAAGTGCACCCACCAGGAAGGAGCATGAAGCATTGATGAAAACCATGGAGGGCAAACCATGGGCCAGTGTTATTTATCACAAATCATTTAAAAATAACATGGTCATGTCAATGACCAGAGGCTTTTTGGTAAACTTCGTCCTTGTTTTACTCCTTGTGATCATTCTTACAAAAGGAGGATTGCCTGATTTCAAGGGGTTCCTGACAGGCAGTCTTGCAGTAGGTGTATTTACTTTTTTATGGGGACCCTATACAGGCCATATCTGGTTCGAACTTCCCTGGCATATGATCCGGGGAGATATTATTGATGCCATCGTCTCCTGGGGCCTTTGCGGTATTTGGCTGGGATGGTGGATGAATAAAAAATAACAAGCAATTAGCAACAGGCAATTGGCAAAAAGTTCAAAGTAGAATCATCTTTAAAGCTTTGAATTTCATATTTCCTTTTCTGCGATCAGGCATTTGCCTGTTGCCAGTTGCATATTGCCAATTGGTTACGGCATTATTATCAGCGGGCTTCCTCCAACTATTTCTATAAGTTCCAGGTCAAATACCAGGTCTTTTCCCGCAAGCGGGTGATTGGCATCCAGCACCACTACTGCTTCTTTTATCTGTGTTATGGCTACCTGGAACTGGTGTCCCTCCTGGTCACTCATCATCAGCGACATACCTATTTCCAATTCCATATCAGCGGGAAATCTTTCTTTAGGCATATCGATCAGCATCTCCGGGTTTATCGGTCCGTATGCCTCGTTGTAGGGAATATCGATCGTTTTCTTTTCGCCGACCGCCATCCCGGTCACCCCGTCATCAAAACCTTTTATCACCATTCCGCTTCCTACTTCAAACTCCAGCGGATCCTTGCCTGCAGATGAATCAAATGTTTCGCCGGAGGTCAGTTTGCCATGATAGTGCACTTTTACCTTATCGCCGGTTTTTACCTGTGCCATTTATATTTTTTTGAATTAAAAATGGCTTGCAAGGTAGCCTAATTCTGTAAATGCAACCGTTTAAATATTTCGACCTGTCTGAGTATATATATTTTCTGTATTTTACCCGCTGTTTTAAATTCTTAATATGAAACTGTTCAAAATCCTGCTACCCTCCCTGCTGATAGTAACAGGGTGTAACGCACAAACCACGGTGACGAATACTGTAAAACAGGAGCAAGCTAAAATTCTTGCAGGTGCCGACAGGATCAATGTCTATCTGCCGCATATCAAAGGAAGAACCGTGGGCATTTTTGCCAACCAGACCTCCATGGTGGGCAATACTCACCTGGTGGATACACTCATTAGCCTTGGTATTGATATAAAAGTGATCTTCGGACCAGAGCATGGCTTCAGGGGCACCGCAGATGCAGGAGAAAAAGTAGGCAACTACACGGACAGCAAAACAGGGATCCCCGTTGTGAGTTTGTATGGCAGCAAGAGAAGACCTTCTGCCGGGGATGTGAAAGATGTTGATATCCTCATTTTCGATATACAGGATGTTGGAGTACGGTTCTACACATTTATTTCATCCCTGGAAGAATTCATGGAAGCAGCATTTGAACTGGGGAAACCGCTGATGGTATTGGACAGGCCCAATCCAAATGGTCATTATGTGGACGGGCCGGTACTGGATACCGGGTACCGTTCCTTTGTAGGCCGCCAGCCGGTGCCGGTTGTATATGGAATGACGGTGGCCGAATATGCTTTCATGATCGCAGGCGAAGGATGGCTGAGTGAGAAAGCCAATGCCAAATATGCCTATTACAAGACAGCACAGAATTCACCGGATACCCCTTTTCATTTCCAGGTCATCAAATGCAAGGGCTATGATCACAAAACAAAATATGTGCTTCCGGTAAAACCCTCCCCCAATCTCCCCAATATCCAATCTATTTATTTGTATCCTTCCACTTGTTTCTTTGAAGGCACGGTATTGAGCGAAGGAAGAGGGACCAATAAGCCCTTCCAGGTTTTTGGACATCCTTCATTACCAAAAGATCTTTATTCCTTCACTCCCAACCCGAATGAAGGCGCCAAAAATTCAAAACTGTACGGGCAGGTTTGTTATGGATGGGATCTTAGCGGAACCGTAGCAGAAGTGCTGGCCGGGGTTGACAACAAAGTGCAGTTAAAATGGCTGATGGAAGCGTACAAACTCTTCCCGCAAAAAGACAGTTTCTTCCTGAAGTCAAATTCTTTTAACCGTCTTGCAGGTAACGATTTGCTGATGCAGCAAATAAAAGAAGGCAAAAGTGAAGAAGAAATCAGAAAAAGCTGGGAGCCTGAGTTGAACGAGTTTAAAGTTATCCGGAAAAAATATTTGCTGTATGAAGATTTCGAATAATCAGATAAATTGCATCTGGGAAGCTATATGAATCAATGAAGCCGTATTTTTTGCTTCAAACTTTGCCAGTAAATTTTTCCGGTGTGTATCCACTGTTGAAGGACTGATGAACAGTTTCTCACCGATTTCATTATTTGTCATGCCTGCTGCAATCAGTTCCAGCACTTCCTTTTCACGGCGGGTTAATACAATATCGGCATCATCCTGTTTTCGTAACACCTTCGATACTTCATCACTCAGGTATGTTCTGCCTTTGGCAACTATTTCAATTGCTTCCATCAGCTCTTCCTGCGTTGCATTTTTCAGTACATAACCGGATGCGCCGTTATCCATCATTTTTTGAATGAAGCTTTGCTGGTTAAAAGTGCTGAGACCGATAATAAAAACAGATGGGTATTTTTCCTTTACCTCTTTACACAAGTCAATACCGCTTTTGTCCGGCATACTGATATCCATTAAAATAACATCGGGCAATTGATGCTGCAGGAAGGACAGGCAGGAATCTGCGTGGGTGGCATGCCCCATCCATTCAATACTTTTTTCATTTTGCAGTAATGAACGGATGCCTTCAATTACCATGTAATGGTCATCAACTATAAAAATTCTTGTTGCCATTTATACACTTAATTCAATATGAACAGAAGTCCCTTGGCCCGGTTCTGACCGGACATCTAACCTGCCTTT
>JANNUI010000214.1:0-1948 GCA_031395125.1 Chitinophagaceae bacterium
GACCGGGCCCTGTATGCTGAACGGAAGCGATGATATTATTAAATATATCTATGATAAACTTGGCATCAAGCCCGGTGAAACGACAGCGGATGGCATGTTTATGCTGAAAACTGTGGAATGTTTAGGGGCCTGCGGTTATGCACCGATGATGCAATTGGGAAAAAATTACCGGGAACACCTGACAAAAGAAAAAGTGGATGTGATCATTGAAGAATGCAGAAGAAGCCAGGCACAAAAAAACTAAGATGAAAAACTACCTGGTCATATTTTTCCTGGTATGGTGTTCGGCAGCAGGGGCACAGTCAAAAAAGACGGCAATGGTGCTGGCGCACTCAAAACTGCTGGTGAAAACAATATTTGAAACAAAGGACAGCGTCACCCTCGAAACTCTTTTTGGACCGGGAATGAAACATATGTCGGCCAACGGCAGCATTGAATCCAGGGATGAGGCCATCAGGAATATTGCAAGTAACAAATCGGTGTTTGTGCAGGCGGATATGAGGATAGGATACGGCGTTATAGAAGAAAAGGATTCATCGGTGGTGAAATACTTCTACAGGGGGCGGGAGAACAAACCTGACGGGACCTCATCGGTTTATACCGTTAACCTGGTGATGGTATGGGTAAAGGAGAAAAAGGACGTGAAGTTGCTCAGGCTGGAGTCAATAAAAGTAGACTAATATGCGGCTGGTTTTTGTGATAGGATTGCTGATTTCACAGTTGTCTGTTCTTGCCCAGACCGGCCGGGAAAAGCTGACGACGACGCTGAAAGAGTTTCACCAGGCACTGGTAACTAAGAATACGGTTTCTGTTAACCAGCAGACTGACAAGGCACTGAGTTATGGGCACAGTACGGGTTGGGTGGAAACAAAAACAGAAATGATTAAAAACCTGGAAACAGGCTTCATGATATATCACAGTTTCAAGGAAGACAGCTTAATAGTAGTTGTAAATGGCAATGTTGCACATGCAAGATTTATAGCCGATATAACAGGAACAAAAAACGGAAACACCGCCACGCATCATGTAAAAGTGCTGGAAGTGTGGGTAAAGAAAGGGAAGCGGTGGTTATTGTTTGCGAGGCAGGCGGTGAGATAGAAAATAAAGAATAAGGGATAAGAAATGAGGAAGTGGTTTTAAAGGCTAATAGCTAATGGCTATCAGCTAGTAGCTATATATAATATGGGACGAAAATTATTATTAAATAAAATTCACATTGAAAACATCAGGCTCTACGATGTGTACCGCCGTGAAGGAGGTTATCGCAGCGTGGAGAAGGCGTTGAAGACGATGAGTCCTGACCAGGTGACCGACGAAGTGAAGAAAAGTGGACTCCGTGGCCGTGGCGGCGCCGGTTTCCCCACCGGGATGAAATGGGGTTTCCTGGCCAAACCGGCAGGAGTGCCAAGATATTTGGTGGTAAATGCGGATGAAAGTGAACCAGGGACATTTAAAGACCGGTATTTAATGGAGTTCATTCCGCATTTGCTGATCGAAGGAATCATTACGTCATCTTATGCTATTGGTTCCAGCCGTTCATACATATATATACGGGGTGAGTTTGCATGGATAGTTGACATACTTGAACAGGCCATCGCAGAAGCAAAAAATAACGGCTGGCTTGGCAAAAATATTTTGGGCAGTGGGTTTGATTGTGAGATTTATGTGCAACGGGGTGCCGGCGCTTATATCTGTGGTGAAGAAACAGCATTGCTGGAAAGCCTGGAAGGGAAAAGAGGTAACCCAAGGATCAAACCTCCATTTCCTGCGGTGAGAGGTTTGTGGGATTGCCCAACGGTGGTTAATAATGTCGAGACAATAGCGGCTGTTGTTCCCATCATCAATGAAGGAGGGGCGGAATATGCAAAGATCGGTATCGGTAAATCAACCGGTACGAAATTGATTTCAGCCTGCGGCAATATTAAAAAGCAGGGGGTGTATGAAATTG
>JANNUI010000229.1:0-4045 GCA_031395125.1 Chitinophagaceae bacterium
GCATTATTGCCAATAACCAGAACCAGGTGCTGAAACGCCTTGCCGTCATCACCATCGTCCTCACTTTCCCTATTCTGATTGCCAGTTTATTCGGAATGAATGTGCTGAGCGGATTTGAACATTCAAAATATGCCTTTTATGTCGTTGCACTTTTATCCTTGGGCATAGCCCTTATCATCGGCTGGTATTTCTTCCGCAGGAAAATATTTTAAACCCCTGTCCCCTTACCGAAGGCATCCCTTCGGGAAAAGGGGAATTAAGAGTAACTTAAGTACTAAGTACCCTGGTTCTTTATAACCAGTATTTTTACAATCAATGAGTCATTTTAATCTTAGAGTGTACGGCGTACTTATCACTGACCAAAAACAGTTATTGGTCAGTGATGAATATATCCGTGGAAATTACTATACCAAGTTCCCCGGTGGCGGGCTGGAATTCGGTGAAGGCACAAGGGATTGTCTGAAAAGGGAGTTCAGGGAAGAAATGAACCTTGAAGTGGAGGTAGGTGAACATATCTACACTACCGATTATTTCCAGTTATCGGCCTTCAACCCGGAGCACCAGATCATTTCCATTTATTATTTTACCAAAGCGCTGGAGGCCATTACTGCACCCCTTAGAACAAAGCCCTTTGATTTTGATGAACAACAGATGAAAGTGTATGAAGCAACCCGGGAAACTGAAACCTTCCGTTTCATTGACTGGAGTTACTTCTCTCCTGAAAGTGTAACACTACCGATCGACAAGATCGTAGCCGGCATCATCAAGAATAAGTCTTCGATCCCTTACTGATTCCTTATTCTTAATTTCTTATTATTCATCCCCCATCGCAGCTTTCTTCATAGCCGTGGCCTGTTCATGCCCCAGGTATCTCTCGATCCGGTTATGAACAAGATAGATCACCGGTGTAAGCAATAATGCAACGATAAACTTGTAGATGTAATTCACAATGCAAATGGCGATCAGCTGGTCAAAGGGCCAGGGCTGCCCCTGCCCTTTTATTAATTTAGGAAACACGTAAAAAGCGATCAGCAGCACCACAAAACTGTCTATTAACTGGGAGATGACGGTGGAACCGGTAGCCCGCAACCAGATCTTTTTCTCCCCGGTCATTTTCTTGATCTTATGGAAAACGAATACATCGATCAATTGCGCCACCAGGAAAGCTATCATGGAAGCGAGAATGATACCCAGTCCTTGCCCATAGATGCCATTAAAAGCAGTGCTCATATTATCAATGCCTGCTTCCTGTTTGCTGGTGATCCACCATGCATTTGGCTCCATTTGAATGGCTCCGAAAACAATCAAAAAACCAAAAGCGATCAGGCAGATGGTCATCCAGCTCAGAAATCTTACGCCTTTCATCCCATAATATTCGTTAATGATATCCGTCATCACAAAAACCACCGGCCAGAGCAAAACGCCACAGGTAAGATTAAATGAATAGGTCCCCCCGAACAAATGGATTTCTGCAGGTTTCCATCCCAGCGTTGATTCCAGTGAAAATATTTTCACCCCGATGAACTCTGCGATCAGGGCATTGGTGATGAATATCCCGGCCAGGATCAGGAACAACCGGGTAGGTCTGTTATGAATGATGGTTTTGATCATATGTCAATTTGTGCATACAGGTAATTGATATAAAAAATATAAGCCAGTAGTATGAGCATCATCAGCACATTTCCGGTTATCAGCCAGCGGGAAACTATACTGGCCGGTTTTTTCTTTGCCAGCCACAATACAAGATAGCATAGCAATGTAACGGGCACAATGATCATCCCCATAAAAAACCCGATAGTGATGATGGTGGACACCATGCTTTCATCCTTTATCCAATCCCATTGAAGCAGGGAAAGACTCAGTAAAAAAAACAGGCCGCATATAAAAGCCAATCTTGACAAAAATAAAAGCCAGCGCATCGGGATTTTAGTCTAAAATAGCATTATTTTGTCACCTTAATTAACCGGATAAGAATGAAAAATCCCCTGCTGAAAAAAGCACTCCCCCATCTTCTTGCTGTTGTTATTTTCCTGGTAGTTTCCGCACTGTTTTGTAAGCCTGCCCTGGAAGGAAATGTGC
The DNA here is from genome assembly GCA_031395125.1 of Chitinophagaceae bacterium. Taxonomy (GTDB): domain Bacteria; phylum Bacteroidota; class Bacteroidia; order Chitinophagales; family Chitinophagaceae; genus JJ008. The sequence goes on from JANNUI010000229.1 coordinate 2,080, forward strand.
TGAACCAGCATGATATTGTCGGCTGGAAGGGGATGGCCCAGAATGCTTTTGAATACAAGGAAAAAAATGGTCACCTGCCACTTTGGAATCCCAACCTTTTCAGCGGAATGCCCAATTACCAGGTAACCATGGAAGGGAAGAATATCTTACACCCTGTTACCAACGCTCTTCTTTTTTCATTACCCAACCCGATCAATTTTTTCTTCTGGGCCTGTGTTTGTTTTTACATCCTTTGTCTTGTTTTCCGGCTAAGACCGGTCATTGCCATATTTGGAGGCCTTGCTTTTGCATTTGTCACCTACAACCCGGTTATCCTGAGCGCAGGACATGAATCCAAAATGTGGGCCATTGCTTTTATGCCCCTGTTGATGGCAGGGCTTATTTCCATCTTTGAAAAAAAATACTGGCTGGGGCTTGCACTCACTTCTTTCGGCGCTTATCTGCAGATCGGGGTGAACCATCCGCAGATCAGTTATTACTTTTTGCTGATTGCGGCAGCAGTCACGATCAGCTACCTGGTAATCTGGATCCGGCAAAAAGACTGGAAACATATAGCGATAGTTGCCGGTATTACCGCTGTCGGTGGTATAGCGGGAGTTGCGGGTAATGCACTTACCCTGCTGACGACAAATGAATACATGAAATACACCATGCGGGGAGGAAAGGATGTTTCCATAGAAGGCAATAAAGTTGTGGCTGCCAAAACAAAAGGATTAGACACCAGCTATGCATTTGAATACAGTTTGGGAAAGGCGGAAACCGCAGTTATTCTCATGCCCAACGCCTTTGGGGGTAGTTCCGGCAAAACACTGGAAGAAGATTCAAAAGTAGTGGCCAAGCTTGTCAGCCGGGGTGTACCTGAAACTAATGCACAACAACTTGCCGCAAGTCTTCCAAGGTATTGGGGCGGTATATCACCCTCCACATCAGGCCCTCCCTACCTGGGTATCATCACCTGCCTCCTGGCGCTTATTGGTTTTGTGTTATATAAAAAACCGCTTCGCTGGGGATTGCTGGCCGTTTCAGTGCTGGCCATCATGATGGCATGGGGCAAATATCTTCCTGGCTTCAATACTTTTTTGTTCAACAACCTGCCTTTGTATAATAAGTTCAGGGCGCCTTCCATGACCATGGTAATCACACAATTCACCCTGCCCCTGATGGCTATGCTGACACTGCAATATGTGCTGTTCAGGGAAAACAGCCGGGATCTGCTAAAGAAAGACTTTAAGAAAATATTGTATGCCGCCGGGGGGCTGACTGTTTTACTCGGTTTGCTTTATATGGGGATGGACTATTCTTCACCTATTGACAAATTAATTGCAGCCAATAAATGGGATGAAAGCGGTACAGATGAAATAGGCCGCCTCATCGTTTCGGGAATGAAACAGGACCGAAGGGCCATGTTTGGCGGGCAGTTGCTCCGGACTATTGGCTTAACCATTCTTGTTCTTGGTATTTTATATATGTATACCAGGAAACTTTTCAAACCGGCCATTGCTGCCCTCCTCCTGCTTGTTATCAGCAGCATTGACCTTTTTGTCATCGGCAAACAATACCTGAATGAAGACAATTATGTGTCGAAGGATGAGATGGTCTCCACCAATTTCACTGCTTCACCAATCGACCAGCAAATTCTTGCCGATAAAGACCCGGATTTCAGGGTGTTTTATTTATCAAGTGATGCATTTTCGGAAAGCCGGACCTCTTATTTTCACAAATCAGTCGGTGGCTACCATCCTGCCAAACTGCGCATTTACCAGGATGTGATCGAGAGATACTTGTCAGTGCAGCACCCGGGTGTATTGAATATGCTGAATGCAAAATATTTTGTCGCACAAGACCCGCAAACAAGGCAGCCTACTTATTTTAAGAACGACCTGGCATACGGCTCTTGTTGGCTGGTAAAGCGTGTAAAACTGGTCGATGGCCGGGTTGCAGCGTTGCAGGCGCTGGACAGTACTAA
>JANNUI010000272.1:0-5867 GCA_031395125.1 Chitinophagaceae bacterium
ATAGGGCTTCTCTCAATTCAGGTTACCTCCGCTTGTAAAATACTGTTTTTTTGCAACTGTGAAATACAGGCACACGGATAACACTGATGAGACGCCTGCCTGTCGGCAGACAGGGATGAAAACGGATTCTTTATCCCGTCAATGGCGGGATAGATCCGTGGTGATCCTGTTAAAAACAGGGTGAATCTTAAAGTAACACAACAATCTTAGTAAATACATTCAATCCGTGTCATCCGTGTGCTATTATTAAGAATTTAATGAATTTACCATGCTGCAAAATACCCCGGAATTTCATTCAAACAGTAAAAACATTAACTTGACCTCCGAAAAAAGACCCGGATGGGAGCGATAAAAGTACCTACCAATTTTAATATTGAACTGGAGTTTGAAGTGCCGGAGTTTTACCGGCGGCTGTTAGCCCTGCTGATCGATGTGATCCTGCAATATTTTTACCTGCGTATCGCAGGAGCCATTTTTGAATCCATTGTCAGCAGCAGCGATCTGTCAGACACCGACAGCCATTACGATCTATGGTCAGTACGATGGTTGTTGCTGTTGCCGATCATGATCTATCACCTGGTGCTGGAACTAACCATGAACGGGCAGAGCATCGGGAAAAGGGTGATGGGACTGCGGGTGGTGGATGAAAACGGCGGCAAACCTTCCTTCAGCCAGTTCGCCATCCGCTGGCTGCTGCGGTTATCTGATGTGTGGATCGTGCAGATCCTGCTGTATATTTTTTATGTAGTGATGACCAACGATGTAATAAACAATGTGGAGATCGTGGCGCTGGTCCTTTTTGCCTTTGCTTTCTTTGCCACGGATATCATCCTGGTGGTTTCTTCCAAAAAAGGTCAGCGTATCGGGGATATACTGGCCAAAACCATTCTTATTAGTGTACGGACAAAAAGCAATATAGAAGAAACTGTTTTCCAGGAAGTGGCGGATAACTATGTACCCTCCTTCCCGCAGATCATGCAACTGAGCGACAAGGACATAAATGCGATCAAGAGCATTCTGGAAACAGCCCGTAAAAAGGGAGATTACAATATGGGGGAAGCGGCAGGCGCCAAAATAAAATCCCACCTCAGGATCGAATCATCCATGCCCCCCTTCGATTTTTTGGATACACTGCTGAAAGATTACAATTATCTCTCCACCAAATAAAAGTCCCGGCCATCTTGTCCCTGTATCGAACGGGATCACCAAAGGACCGGGACCTGTTTATGAATTTGTTTTCCCTTTTATTACACTGCACTCAATAATGAAATCAGCACCAGTAGCAGTAAAATGATGATGATAATAGCCCAGATGGCAAAATAATTCCTGGCATTGGCAAAGCCGGCGCTTAAGGCCGCCTGGTCATTACCCCTAAGTGCAGTATTGATCTTATTGCCCGCATTCAGGGCAAACACAGAGGCGATGATCATCACCAGCCCAACCACTACATAGAAAGCCATACCCCAGTTTCCTATGGCAGATGAGCTGATACCGCCGCTGCGGTAGCCACCGCCATAGCGGCTCATGGCCTGCTGAACCAAAACGCCGAGAATGATAAACAGGATACCCAGTATCATGCCTACTACTCCCAGCACTTTGGCCCAGGAGGCGGCGCTGCGAAGGGTATAACTGTTCTGAGCATCGAGGTTGAGGGAAAACAATGAAGTGTTTTGATTCTGTTCCATATTAGAATTGATTTTGGTGAATAAGAATTATTAACCCCCACCCAAGGCTATCAGAACGCCCAATAAACTCAAAACAATCACTATGATCACAAGTATGCCCATCGTCTTAAAATAAGCGGAGAGGCCTCTTAAACCTTCATTGATGAGGTACTGATCATTGGTATCCACACCCAGTTTTGTTTTCTTTGAAAATTTATTCAGAAAAACAAACAGGACGATCCCGATAACAAGAGAAATGAAAACAGAAACAAACCCACCGGTCTGGTCTGGTTGCTGCAGCCCGATGTCACCATAACTGCTGTATATCCTTTTTATTTTTTGACGCTGAACAAAATAATCAATCAAACCAATAATGGAACCTACCAATGAAACAATAGCCGCAATTCCACCCCATAATGCCGCTCCTTTAAGGTTAAATTTTACATTCTCATCAAAATTAATGTCAAAAAGCGATTTATCGGTACCTGTGTTTTCCATATTGCTCTTTTAAAAAGTTCTAAACAAGGGATATTAAATTAGACAAAATGCCGAGCAAAGAGATGATAAAGCTGAATATAAAATAGATGCGCATTGCTTTGAATCCCTCAGCCAGTTTTGCTGAATCATGGCTTTGTAAGCCTTCTCTTAACAATCCTGACGATCTGAAGAGGAAATAGATCCAGCAGACTACCAGGATCAATCCTATTACCACGACTGCTATAAGGGCCCCTGCCAGATCGGCCTGACCCATAGAAAATATTGCAGCAACCTGTTTTATGATTACCTCCCCGTAAGCAGCGAAAAGGATGAGAATTAAACCGCAAACGATAAAGCCTGTGACAGAAATGAATTTTCCCCATTTACTTACCGAAAGAATATTCGCCTGGGTATTGCCATCCATATTTATATCGAAAAGAGACTTTTCCTGACTTTGTTCTTGTTCCATATTAGAATTGATTTTGGTAGATTAAATGTAGCTATTGCTGCTAGTTCATACAAATCTTTTTCTAACTATCGCCCTGAAATGAACAAGTAAATGAAGTATGCTGCTGTGAGCAAGGAAAGAATAACCCCAATCACAAAATTTTTATACATCCATTTAAAGCTGCTGTTCAAAAGATGGCTGTCGTTTATTTCAAGGCTCCTTTTTGACATACCTGTATATTTAAGCATGTAGAAAAGTTGAAGGAAGAAAAGTGCTGAATAAGTTATCACATATATGATGTCTAACCGGAGATACCAATAATAGCCCGGATCTTCCTCCTTGGGAAAACTTCTGAATAGCCAATAATTCCTTAACGTGTAAAACACTATAAGGATTTCACCAACTGCTGCTATCCCAAAAAATAACCTGGCAATCCGATAGATACTTCTAATGGTTTCTGCCCCTTTATTATCAATTTCCAGGCTGAATATGCTTTTTTCTTCATTCATATACATCTCCTAATAAGCCCTGGCAAACAACACCCGTTGCGAAGAAGGGTTGCCCGTCAGGATACATTTCCCCTCCTCTTTCGGGTTGTTCAGCGGTATACAGCGGATGGTGGCCTTGGCCTTGTCTTTTATTGCTTCTTCGGTGCCGGCACTGCCGTCCCAGTGGGCTGATATAAAACCTCCCTTCTCATCAAGCAGCTTTACAAACTCATCCCAGTCATCAGCCGGGGTAATATGTTCATCGCGGTAGGTTTTTGCTTTATTGAACATAGTTTCCTGTATTTCCTTCAGCAATGCTTCCGCATACTGTGCGATCCCTTCCAGGCTTACCGACCTTTTTTCCTTGGTATCCCTTCTTGCTACTTCCACCACATTTTGTTCCAGGTCCCGGGCGCCGATGGCCAGCCTCACCGGCACACCCTTCAATTCATATTCTGCAAATTTCCATCCCGGCCTGGCGTTATCATTGTCATCATATTTTACTCTTACTCCCAGTGCTTTCAGTTCATTCATTATCCCTTTCACTTTATCATCGATCAGTTTCTTTTGCTCTTCCCCTTTGTAAATAGGGACAATGACCACCTGCACCGGTGCCAGGCGGGGTGGCAGTACAAGTCCACTGTCATCGCTGTGTGCCATCACCAATGCACCCACCAGCCTGGTGCTTACCCCCCAGCTGGTGGCCCACACATACTCCAGTTGATTTTCTTTATTGGAATACTTTACATCAAATGCTTTGGCAAAATTCTGTCCCAGGAAATGCGATGTGCCGCACTGCAATGCTTTGCCATCCTGCATCATGGCCTCGATGCAATAGGTTTCCTCAGCTCCGGCAAAGCGTTCACTTACAGTTTTCACACCCCGGATCACCGGTACCGCCATAAATTCCTCTGCAAAAGTTGCATACACTTCCAGCATTCTTTCCGCTTCCTCCACCGCTTCCTCTTTGGTAGCATGGGCGGTATGGCCTTCCTGCCATAAAAATTCAGCTGTACGCAAGAACAACCTGGTCCGCATTTCCCAGCGCACCACATTGGCCCATTGGTTGATCAGCAAAGGCAGGTCCCGGTGAGATTGTATCCAGCTTTTATACGTATGCCAGATGATCGTTTCAGAGGTAGGACGTACGATCAGCTCTTCCTCCAGTTTGGCATCCGGATCCACCACCACCCCTGCTCCGCCGGGGTCATTCTTCAAGCGGTAATGGGTTACAACCGCACATTCTTTGGCAAAGCCTTCCACATGGGCAGCTTCTTTACTGAAAAAACTTTTGGGGATGAACAGGGGGAAATAAGCATTCACATGTCCTGTATCCTTGAACATTTTGTCGAGCGCCGCCTGCATATTCTCCCATAATGCAAAACCATAGGGCCTGATGACCATGCAGCCCCTCACCGCTGAATAATCAGCCAACTGTCCTTTTAACACCAGGTCATTGTACCATTGCGAATAATCTGTTGCCCTCGACGTAATTTCCTTGCTCATATCTTAAGTTTAGTCTTCTTTTGATCTTTAGAATTAAATTAACAGCCGTTAGCACAATAATCTCCGGGTTCGGCTGAATCTTTGCTGCTTAAATGCAAACGATTGTCTTTCGTTTAAGGTCGCACAAAAGTAGTAACTTCATTTTTAACCCGACAAACCATTTGCCATGACCCGAGCCATTAAAATTATCGAGCATTTTATAAGAAAGCAGCGAAGATAATTTTTATGGTGAATAGCATGTGGCCTTATTAAAAATTAAATAATAGCACATGAAACCTGCAATTTTACTCCTGGCATTTTCCGTAGCCGCTTTCAGCAGTTGCACCACCGCTTACAAAACCGGCCAAACTCCCGACGATGTGTATTATTCCCCTGTCAAACCACAGGAGGAATATGTGGAATCTGAAAAGAAAGAGGAAGACCGGCAATATAGCTATAATGAGGATTATTATGATGACCGCTACCTGCGGATGAAGGTCCGCAACCGTTACCGCTGGAGCGGCCTGGATAGTTGGTATGCCTACGACCGGTACAGCATCGGGTACAATTACAGCTATGGCAGTTTCAATAATCCTTTTAATACTTGGAGCTACTATTACAATCCTTATTGTTGCTGCCTGAATAATTACAACTATGTTTTTGTAAATCCCAAGAGCCCGGCATCGCCACCGCTGGTAAAACGTCATTTCAGCCTGGCAGGATATACCAATTCCGGGTACAACAATAACAACAACGCTGTTATCAAAACACCCGGAAGGACCACCACCACAAGCCCTTCCTACAATAATTCCAACAAGGGGCTGAGCAATAAAGTGAAAACCATATTTTCCAATGACAATTCCGGCAGTGGTTCTTCCAGGACTTATACCCCGTCCTCCTCATCCGGCTCCTCCGGGAACAACAACAGTTCATCCGGCAGTTCGGGCAATTCGGGAGGAAGCAGTGGCGGTGTGAAAAGACCAACCAGGAACTAATTTTCTGTAAAATGATATCAAAAGAAACATTCTGGTAATGTTTCCTGTCCGTATTGTCTCATAACTTATACCTGGTTTATGAAAATAAAATTTTACGCAGCCACATTCATATTGTTTTTTCAACAGATGGTCCTTGCCCAGATTCCTGAAGAGGCACTGCGACTTTCCTGGACTACCCAAACCGGAACTGCCCGCAACCAGGCCATTGGCGGCGCTATGGGTTCCCTGGGGGGCGATGCCACTGCTGCCCTTGTAAACCCTGCCGGGCTTGCCTTCTTTAAAACCTCAGATTTTGTGATCACTCCCGGTT
>JANNUI010000273.1:0-5621 GCA_031395125.1 Chitinophagaceae bacterium
AATTTTCTGGATACTGCAGGTTTCAGAAGGGGAACAGGAGCTCCTCCAACCGATACGCTGAACATGGGAAATTACAAAGGCCAGTACTGGATACCGGCTGAATGTGATGTGAGTATACGGCCGGGATGGTTCTGGCGGGCAAGTGAAGATGCAAAAGTGAAAACCCCGCAGCAGTTATTTGATATTTACCTGAAATCAGTGGGCCGGGGCGCTAACCTGCTGCTGAATGTGCCGCCGGATGCAAGAGGATTGATCAATGAAAATGATTCGGCATCACTGGCTGGTTTTAAAAGATTAAGAGATGAAAGTTTTGCAGATAATTTGATGAAGTCTGCCAATACATTTTACCAGTTCAACCGAAATGAATTGCGGGAAGAGAATATGACCCTCCGGTCAATGGATAAAGAAAACCAGGCCTACAGTGTGAACCTGCAGAATTTCATAGTGGAACTGCCACAGCCCACCAAAATGAACTGCATCATTTTGCGGGAAGCCATTCACCTGGGACAAACCATCCGGAAGTTCAGGATCGTAATGAACAACGGAAAGAAAGTAGTGAGAGAAATATCCGGTACCAGTGTGGGAAGGAAAAGAATTCTTACTTTCAAAACCGCCACGGTCACTTCATTCACTGTTTACCTGGAGGATGCAAAAGGGATGGATAATGTGATGGGGGTAACGGCTTACCTGTTGGATGAAAAATTGCTGGAGAAATAACGATGTATCGGGTCGCTGAAAGCGGCCTGATGCTTACTGCTTATCTCCCTGTGAAATTTGCTTTTCTTTTTTCCAGGAATGCTGACACACCTTCCTTCATGTCTTCTGTGACAAAAGCATTGCCGAACTCTTCAATTTCGAGAGCATAGCCATCCCTGCTTTCATCAAACACGGCATTGGCCGCTTTGATACATCCGGCAACTGCCAGCGGCGCTTTGTTGTTGATGAGTTCCAGGATCTTCTTTGTGTGCTCCAGTAATGTTTCAGGAGTAGAGACATAATTCACCAGCCCAAGTTGCTTTGCTTCGTTGGCGTCAATCATTTGGGCTGATATCAGCAACTCCATGGCTTTCCCTTTACCAATAAGTTGCACCAACCGTTGTGTGCCGCCATAGCCGGGAATCAGTCCCAGGTTCACTTCCGGCTGGCCAAACTTTGCATTTTCACTGGCCACACGGAAATGACAGCTCATGGCCAGTTCACATCCGCCGCCTAAAGCAAAACCATTCACTGCTGCCACAATGGGCTTTGGCGAGTTCTCTATTCTGGCAAACGTATCCTGTCCTCTTTTGGCCAAAGCCATGGCTTGTTCTTTATTTAAACCGCCGAACTCAGAAATGTCAGCCCCGGCCACAAAGGCTTTGGGCCCTGCCCCGGTAATGATGACGGATTTAATTTCTGCATTGCTTTCAATTTCATCCAATGCTTTGTTCAGATCGGTCAATACATCTTTGTTCAGTGCATTCAATTTATCCGGCCGGTTGATGATAATGGTAAAAATACCGTTATCAAGAGCTGTAAGCAATGTGGTGTAACTCATAAACGAATTTTATAATGCCGAAGGTAATATAACATTCAGTTACTGCTGCTGTTGCATTTCCATGAACTTCCCTTTTCTGCCCGGAGTCTCGCTCCGGCGAGGTCCGTTAAGGATAATTTTCCTGTCTGATACTGGTGTTTCTTAAATGCAAGGCGGACTCCGGGCCCCGGTGAAAGAGAAAATCTTACATTTATGGTATGCCGGTACGCAGGTTGATACCATATGATGAAGGATTATACTTTATCACCTTTACCTGCTATAAATGGATGCGGTTGATTGAGCAAACCAATGGCTATGATCTGATTTACCGGTGGTTCGATCACCTCAGAGCAAATAACCATCATATTGCAGGCTATGTCATCATGCCCAACCATTTGCATGCAATGATCGATTTTTCAAAAACGGAGAAAAGCATCAACAAGATTATAGGCGATGGAAAACGGTTTATAGCGTATGACATCATACAGCGGCTGAAAGCAAAGAAAGAAATAGCCCTGCTGGAGAAGCTACAGAAAGCTGTGACAGCTACTGGCAGCAGACGGGGAAAAAAACATGAAGTCTGGGAAGAATCATTTGACTGGAAGTATTGTGAAACGGTTGATTTTGCCTATCAGAAGCTGGTTTACATGCATAATAATCCCTGTGCCGGAAAGTGGAACCTGGCAAAGGATGCAATGGCGTATGAGCATAGCTCAGCCAGGTATTATATTAACGGAAAACATGCTGGGTATGAAGTAACAGAAGTGGAAAAGATCTTGTCCAGACGGATATCGGGAGAGAACCGTATGTCAGACCCAGAGTCCCTTGTTATTTCAACAGAAGCTTCCATTATGCCTGATCAGCACGGTACTTAACAGAGGGGGGAGGAGACTCTGGGCAGAAAAAATGAAATGAGGTTAAAAAATCAAAGATCTCTTATTATTTATCATGAAGTGAATGAACAGAATTGTACGATAAATTTTTTTAAGATTAGTGGGGAAATATGCAAGTGTAAGACTTCTAGAAATATACCGGGCTCTTCATATTCAGATACAATTTGCGTAGTAAGGAAAATAAATAGTTATAGGAAAATTTCCATTAAAATGGCAAATCTAATTGAAAGTAATATTAAAAATATCCTCCAGAATAGAATAATTAAGGAAGGGCTCCCTTCGGTAGTGGGCCATTCGTTACCTGCCTCCAAATAAATTCGATGAGACATAGATCCGGCCCAGAGTCCCTTCTTATTTCAAAATAATCATTCAGTCTGCCTTTTTCCGCCCGGAGTCTCGCCCTGCTATTGCCAACGGAGAATAATGATCATGTTAAACATCTTTTTCTATATTGTATAGCGAACTCCGGGCGATGAGACATAAATCCGGCCCAGAGTCCCTTGTTATTTCAAAAGAAACATCCAGTCTGCCTGATAAGCACGGTAATTAACAGAGCGGTAAGGAGACTCTGGGCAGAAAAAATCCGGGCGGTTGATGGTAAGAGTGTAAATGCCGTTTTCTAAAGAAGTGAGGAGGGTTTGGTACATAGCCTGGATTTAAAAATTGCGGTTTAAGCTAACCCGTTCTTTAATATATGCTGCAATCTCGGAAGTGGGAGTTCCCGGGGCAAATAATTTTCCAACCCCCAGCTCATTCAGTGCATTCATATCATCTTCAGGTATAATGCCCCCGCCGGTGAGCAGCACATCGTTCATTCCTTTTTCTTTCATCAGGGCAATTACCTTCGGGAAAACGGTATTGTGTGCACCTGAGAGTATGCTGATGCCGATAGCATCCACATCTTCCTGCAGGGCGGCATTCACCACCATTTCGGGGGTCTGCCGCAGACCTGTATAGATCACTTCCATACCCGCATCCCGCAGGGCGGTGGCGATCACTTTGGCACCACGGTCGTGACCGTCCAGTCCTACTTTGGCTACCAGCACTCTGATGGGTCTGCTCATACGGTAATAGTGTGTTGCGAAAATAAGGAAAGTGCTCTAATGGCTATCGTTTGAACCGTTTCTTCATATCTCTTAAACCTTCCACTGCCAGTCTTAAACCCGTTGAGTCAATATTCTCAAAGAAAATGATCTTGTTGCCGAATTGCCGGGAATAGATATTGCTGACGGAATCGATCACCGTCACTCTTTGAAAATGCTGAAACACTTCATCATCTTTATCAGGCATCCTCCTGCCGATAAAGATCAGGTGCTGCATGGATAACTGTTCTGGGATCCACAGCAGAAAAGAACCATTGTCAGATATTACTTTGCTTTTAAAATAATTTTCTTTGCCATAAAATTTCAGCGAACCTGCCTGCCCGTAATTCCGGCAATAAATAATACTGTTGGCTTTTGTGGAATCGGGCAGGGAATGAAAGAATTGCTCAGATTTTGCTGTCAGTTCCTTCCACCCGAGCATGTCGGCAAAATCCTGCGGAAGCGGGTGTGTTTTCAGGTCTTCCCATGTATGCTCTATCCCGATCTTTTTATAGAAAGCAGCCAGTTTCTCCGGTTTCCAGATGGGCAGCAGCAATGGCATGATGAGCCAATTGAGTATAATGATGAGAAAAACCAAGGCATAGCGGATCCATTTTCTTTTCTCCAGCAGTCTTTCCCACATCACTGCGCCGGCAGCCATCAACACCGGGTAGACGCCGAGGGTGTAATAACTTTTTCCGCTGCCAAACAGCAGCAATACGATCACTGAAAAATAAATGATACCAATGATACGCCACTTCTTTTGTTTCAACACCCAAACCAACCCGGCAACCCAAAGCGGCAGCGCCGGCATCAGCATCATGAACTGGTCTTTGATGAAATCCAGTTTATTAATATACCTGAGTTGCGTGTCCCGCAGTTCTTCCATGTGGTGCAACAGCGGCCAGTTATGAAAATACTGCCACAACAGGTTGGGCAGTATAATGATAAAGGCTAACCCGCCGGCCAGCCAGGTTTTCTTGCTGGCCAGCAGTTTTCTGTAAGGAGATGATAGCATTCCAATGACAATAGCGATGGCCATGACCAATACTGAATATTTTCCCCACCATCCTGCTGCAAGACTGGCAGCCAGCCAGTAAATAAATTTTGGATTGCCGGAGTTGATGTAGCGAATCAGGAAATACAGGGCCAGGGTCCAGAAAAATATATCTAAAAAGTTGGGTTGAAAAAGATAATGTATCCGTACATAGGCACCGCTCATCACCCCCAGCGCTGCGAGCAATTGGGCAAACAATTTGCCGCCAAGTTCTGCGGTTATCATACAGGCCAGCACCAGGGTTGCAGCACCGAAGAGACAGGGCCACAATTTTATCCATGCTTCCGAACCGCCAAACCAGGAAGAGATCATCCCGAGATATGAAATCAGGGGAGGATTTTCCATGTAACCTGCATCCAAATGCAATCCCTGCTGGTAGTACAGGTATTCATCCCGCTGCAGTTCATAGAGTGCATCCTGCTGAAAAAGCGGTAAAATAAATTTTATCAAGGCCAATAATAAGATCAGCGGCCAGTAAGCTTCGGCTTTTTTCATTGGAACAAGATACTGATTCCTGCATTTTATGCCGTGGCTCAGGAACTAAAGGCAGCTATTCCTTTTGTAATCCGGGCTATTGTTTCTTCCTTGCCAAGCAAGTCGGCTATCACAAAAACAGGTGGTCCGAATTTGGCGCCCACCAGCATGATACGGAAAGGTAGTTGCAGCTCACCGGGTTTCAGATCATTTACAGCTGCTATTTCTTTAAAATTGTTTTCCAGTGTAAGGCTATCCCAGGATGGCGACAACTCATAGTTACGGATCAATTCAGCAAAGAATAGTTTTTTTGCTTCGTTCCACTTTGGTTTTACTGCAGCTACATCCAATGCTTCCGGGTATTTGAAAAAGAAGGACGACTGCTGTACAAAATCCGGTAACAAGTTGCAGCGGTCTTTTACTGCATCAATTACCTTACCCAATAAGTCATCATCAGAAATAATTATACCATTTTGTTCAAGAAGACTCTGAACTGCTGACTGCAAACTGCCAACTGCTGATTTCTTTATCCATTCATGGTTGAACCACTTCGCTTTTTCATAATCAAACTTCGCCCCGGCGCTGTGTACTCTTTCCAT
>JANNUI010000278.1:0-2618 GCA_031395125.1 Chitinophagaceae bacterium
TACCGGGAGGCGTTGTTGTTTTGTGGGGTTATGGCAATCAATGTTCGGGTAAACCATATTTCATCCATCTCTTTTAATGATATTTGCAATTAATTAAAATCACAGGATGTCGTATAGAATAGGTTCGGGGGTAGATTTTCACCGGTTGGTTGAGGGCAGGGAGCTTTGGGTGGGGGGTGTTCTTATCCCTCATCATAAAGGGGCATGGGGCCACAGCGACGCAGATGTGCTGCTGCATGCTATCTGCGATGCGTTGCTGGGATCCCTCGGTCTCGGTGATATTGGCACCCATTTTCCTGATACCGACCCGACCTATAAAAATATAGACAGCAAAATTTTATTGGAACGAACGATCACCCTGATCCGGAAAGAAAATTATTCAGTAGTCAATATCGATTGTACCGTTTGCCTGGAAACCCCTAAAATAAAACCCTATACAGAGGCGATGCGGGAAATCATTGCTCATATTACCGGCATCAATAAAGGGGATGTGTCCATCAAAGCCACCACTACCGAGCAAATGGGTTTTGCAGGCCGCGAAGAGGGACTAATGGCCTACGCAACAGTGCTTGTACGAAAATCCGGAGCCTGATAATGCAATGGGCTGCTAATTCCCTTGCTGACTATCTTTGCCCGAATGTCCTCAGTAGAAATAAAAATAATTAACCGCTCCTCCAATGCGCTGCCGGAATATGCCACAGCCGGTTCATCAGGCATGGACATCAGGGCCAGCCTGGATGAAGCAAAACTGTTTCAGCCAATGGAAAGGGCATTGATCCCGACGGGGCTTTTTATTGAATTACCCGAAGGATATGAAGCACAGATTAGGCCCCGCAGCGGGCTTGCCATCAAACAGGGGATCACCTGCCTGAATACACCCGGTACCATTGATGCCGACTACCGGGGAGAAATTAAGATTATATTGATCAACCTTTCTGCCGGTGAACAGGTCATTCAGCCGGGTGACCGGATCGCACAGATGATAATCCAGAAAGTAGAGAAGGCAGCCTGGAAACAAACAGAGGAGATAACGGTTACCACAAGAAATGCCGGGGGCTTTGGCCACACCGGCAAACAATAAAGTGTGAGTTAATGAGCAGAAGCATTGTTATTCTTTCCACCATCATTTGTCTTATATCTTCCTGCCGTTCCACCAGGAATATACAGACTGCTATCGTGAAAAAAGACACGGTGGCGGCAACGGTTGTTCCCATTGACATGGCAAAAGAGGATTCGGCTGCTTTTATCAGGGAGCAGTACAAGACTATCCAGGCCAATAAGATCAGCTATACAACCTTCGCCGGCAAAATGGATGTGGAATACCGGGACGGGGATGGAAAGAAATATGATTTGAATACCAATATCCGGATGTATAAGGACAGTGTGATATGGGTGTCTGTTACGGCCATTCTTGGTATAGAAGGGCTGAGGGCTTATATCACTCCTGACTCCGTTAAACTGCTGGACAAACAAAACAAAATATACACAGCCCGCAGTGTATCGTATCTGCAGGAAGTAACGGAACTACCGCTTAGTCTTTCATCTTTACAGGAGCTGATCATCGGCAACCCTGTATTTTTTGATTCCAGTATCATTTCTTATTCTAAATCGCCGGACAATATTTCCCTGCTCAGTCTTGGCAGCTTATTTAAAAATCTTTTTACCATAGCAGCAGAGAACAAACTGGCGCAAAGCAGTAAACTGGATGACCTGGATGAAGGCAGGAACCGCACCTGCTATCTTTCCTACAGCGATTATGAAAGAAAGGACGGCGTTAACTTTTCGACCAAACGGACCATCAATGTATCTGAGAAAAAGAAATTGGACATTGGGCTTCATTTCAGGCAATATGATTTTAATGAAATGTTAAGCTTCCCGTTCAATATTCCTAAAAATTATACGAGGAATTAGGCCAATAAAATTTATTTTGCAATATGCCGTTATTAAGCGGTATCCTGTCCGGCCCCTTTTATTAACCTGCATCCCATTTATCTATGAGATTAAAAATAGTTTCATTCCTGTTTGCCGCTTGCAGCTTTTCAGTCGCAGCGATGGCACAACCCCCCGCCCAGGATAAGTCACAACTGGAAAAAGAAAGAGAGGCCATTCAGAAAGAGCTGAATGAGATACAAAGTCTGTACAATAAGGTGAAAGGACAGACCAAACAGAGCCTGGGGCAACTGAACGTTCTGAACCGAAAAATAGCTTTGCAGGAACAATACCTCGGCAATATCAACCGGGAGATAAGGGCCATTGACGATGATATCTACCTGAGCAACCTGGAGATCTACCGTTTGCAGAAACAATTAGACACCCTGAAGACACAATATGCCCGGACGGTAGTATATGCCTATAAGAATAAAAGCAGCTATGATTACCTGAATTTCATATTTTCTGCCAACAGTTTCAATGATGCTGTAAAAAGGATATCCTACCTGAAAAGTTACCGTGCATACAGGGAAAAACAGGTAACCACCATCCTTGAAACCCGGCAACTGATCACCAAACGGAAAGAACAACAGCTGGGCCGCAAGAAACAAAAGAATACAGCGTTGACCAACCAGACCAAACAGGTGCAGGAACTGGAAGTACAGAAAAAGGAAAAGGCTGCTGTGGTG
>JANNUI010000300.1:0-3077 GCA_031395125.1 Chitinophagaceae bacterium
GCTTGTTCTCTTTTTGCAATAGCTGGTAATTCTTCAGCAGTTGCTGAAGTTTGCTATTGTTGCGTTTAATATTATTTTCTAAATCACTCATACCCCAAACCCCTGAAGGGGCTTTTAGATTAAAATTGTTTCAGCCTATTCTGCTTATAATTAGTTAGCTCATTCTGGTCAAAGGGCTCTATTTCCCCCTTTAGGGGGTTAGGAGGTGTCTTTTATTTCCTTATCTCCGCCCCCAATTCCTTTTCATAAGATGCAATGATCTTATTCATCATGCCTTCGATCTCTTTATCGGTCAGTGTTTTTTCCTCGTCTAAAAAAGTAAAGTTAACGGCGATGGATTTCTTCCCGGCACCAAGTTTTTCACTTTCGAAGATGTCGAAAAGCCGGATGTCTTTCAATTTATCCAGTTTGATCTTTTGTACAGCAGCTTGTACCGCCGCCCAGGGCATGTCTTTTGACAGCACCATGGCCAGGTCCCGCTGAACAGCAGGGTACCTGGGAAGTTCTTTCACCACATTTTTCTGCCCGGTCGCTATTTCAGCAAGTAATTGCCAGTTCAGCCCGGCAAAAAAAACAGGTTGTTTAATTCCAAATTTTTCGAGAACGGATTTTTTTACCTCCCCTGCGCCAGCCAGTACCTGGTTACCTGCCTGTCCGGCAGGCAGGTTGTATTTGTAAACAATATGGTTCCCCAGTTTGGGAACTTCCATTGATTCAGGTGCTTCTGTTTCAACACCCAGCAACCCCAGCAGGCTTTCCAACACTCCCTTCAATGAATAAAGATCAACCGGGACGCTTTTCTGCTGCCAGCCGGCTTCCGTTTTATTACCTGTCATTACGATACAAAGCATTTCTACCTCTGTGTACTTGCCCGGGCCGGATGTGCTGTAGGCTTTACCAAATTCAAAAAGCCTGAGGGAGTTGTTTTTGTGGTTCAGGTTATAAGCGACTACTTCCAGCGACGTTTCAAAAAGGGAGTTGCGCAGTATGTTCAGCCCGGCGCTGAGGCTGGTCTGTATCTTCACCATGGTTTGCTGCTCCTGCTCAGAAAACCAGGCGGCATTGGTAATGGAATTGGTCAGCATTTCATTGAAGCCAAGCCCTGTTAAATACCCGGCCACTTTTTCCCGGTACACTTCTTTTGCATAATTCTCTTCCACAGACGGTGTGATGCTGATAGTGGCGGGGATCCCGATATTATCCAGTCCATCAATCCGCACAATCTCTTCTACCAGGTCGGCTGGCAGGCTGATGTCGGGTTTATGGTAGGGCACGGCCACCCGCAGTTCATCCATTCCTTCTTTAATGATCTCAAAACCCAGGCTGCCCAGGATATTTTTCACCGCATCAGGATGATAATTTTTACCGCTCAGTTTTTTTATGTAATGCCATTTTACTGACACCTCAGTTTTTTCTTTGGCTTTTGGATATACATCTGTGATTGCTGAAGCAATTTCTCCCCCGCAGATTTCTTTGATAAGTACAGCAGCTCTTGTCAGCACACTCACCGTGGCAGAGATATCGGTTCCTTTTTCAAATCTTGAAGCAGCGTCTGTTCTCAATCCGTGCCGGAATGAAGTTTTGCGGGTAACAACAGCATCAAAACAGGCGGATTCCAAAAAAATGTTTTTAGTTTTCCCGGAAACCCCGCTGTGCAGTCCGCCAAACACACCGGCGATACAGATCCCTTCCTTGTCATCGCAGATCATCAGGTCTTCGGCGCTGAGCTTTCTTTCTTTTTCGTCAAGGCTAATGAATTTGGTTCCTTCCGGCAGATTTTTTACAATAATTTTCTTTCCGCCGATCTGGTCCGCATCAAAAGCATGCAGTGGTTGTCCGGTTTCATGCTGAATGAAATTGGTGATGTCAACTATATTATTGATGGGTCGGAGACCGATAGCTTTTAATCGCTGCTGCAGCCATTTTGGAGATTCTTTGATAGTGACATTCGATATGCTGACACCCGAATAACGGGGGCAGGCAGTCGAGTTCTCCACTTTTACTTCAATGAGCAATAAGGTATTGTCCACTTTAAAGCTATTTCCAATGGGCAGCGTTGGTTTAATACCTGACTGTCCGGCAGGCAGGTCTTTTTTATTGTGGTAGTTCAGGAAGGCACAAACATCCCTTGCCACACCCCAATGGCTCATGGCGTCCATGCGGTTGGGGGTAAGGCCAATCTCATAAATGAGATCATCATAGGGATTGAAATAGTCAGCAGCGGGTGTGCCCACTGCTATATCAGCCGGCAAAACCATGATCCCATCATGGGAGTTGCCAAGACCAATTTCATCTTCGGCACAGATCATTCCATGGCTTTCCACGCTGCGTATATTCGCCACCTTCATCGTCAGCGGGTCACCGGTGGCAGGATAAATAGTAGTGCCGACTGTTGCCACCACCACTTTTTGTCCCGCGGCCACATTGGGCGCCCCGCAAACAATTTGCAGCGGTTCGCCGTTGCCGATGTTCACTTTGGTCAGTGTCAGTTTATCAGCATTGGGATGTTTCTCTGTGCTCAGCACTTCACCGATCAGCAACCCCTTTAAACCTCCTTTTACTTCTTCATATGCGGTCATGCTCTCCACTTCCAGACCGATGGAAGTGAGGATGCGGCTTAATCTTTCCGGTTCGATCGTTACGGGCAGGTATTCACTGAGCCATTTATAAGAGATCGTCATGGCGCAAAGATAAGAGGCGGCATGTTAAACGAAAGGCCTTACATCCGGTAGCAAACAGCATTGATATTCATGCCGGCACCTACGGAGGCAAACATCACAATATCCCCGGTTTGCAGGTCATGATTATCCCAGAGGCCTTTTTTTACCATATCAAACAGGGTGGGAATGGTGGCCACGGAGCTGTTGCCGAGCTTGTGGATGCTCATCGGCATGATATGCTCCGGGATCTCCCGGAGACCATATAATTTATAAAGACGGCGGATGATCCCCTCATCCATTTTTTCATTAGCCTGGTGGATGAATATTTTTTTTACATCAGTGATGGGCACACCCGCCTTGTCCAGGCAGTCCTTCATGGCAAGCGGTACATGCTGCATGGCATACTCATATACTTTC
>JANNUI010000328.1:0-2047 GCA_031395125.1 Chitinophagaceae bacterium
TGCCATTTTTAATTTGGCATCCTGTTATAAAGAAGAGGGCCGCTACCCGGAGGCTGAGCCACTGTACCTGCAATCACTACCGGTGCTGGCACCTGCATTCGGGCAGGGAAGCCTGGAATACACCCGCTGCTTTTACACACTGGCTTCCATGTATATTGATATGGGTAAATATGCAGAAGCTGAAAGTATGTGTTCAGCCGCTGTTAATTTTTACAAGACAGCCCTTGGGCAAACCAGTGATGATTACCTGGGAGCTTTGGGTTCGATGGGAGTGATCTATATGGGACAGGCGAAGTATGAGAAGGCAGAAGAGATCTTTCTCTCATTGAAAAAATATCATTCTTCACAGCCGGAACCAGCAAAGGAAACATTACAAATATTAGAAAATAACCTCGGCGACCTGTACCGCCACATGGGTGATTATGACAGGGCAGAACCTGCACTTATCAATGCTGTGGCCCTTGCTGGAAATACCCCTGCAGCAGCTTACTCACTCAACAATTTGGCACTGGTGCAAAAGGCGCTGGGTAAATATGCTGAGGCCGAAACATCGTATAAAAAGGCATTGGGGATTTATCAGTCGCTCGGGCGGACCAACCATCCCGACTATACCAACCCTTTGAATAACCTGGGGGAGCTGTACCGGGTCATGGGCCGGCTGCAGGAAGCCGTATATGCATTTGAGGAAGTGATCGTACTCCGTAAAAAACTACTGGGGACATTTCATGTGAACTATGCCAATGCGGTGAACAACCTGGCGCTGGTGGAATTTGCCGTGGGCAAATATCCGGAGGCAGAGAAACATTTGCTTGAATGCAAAGACATTTATGAAAAAACGGTGGGGGAGAAAGATAAAAACTATGCCAACTGCCTCAACAATCTTGCTTCGGTTTATAAAGCGCAGGGAAAGCTGACCAAAGCAGAAGAATATTACAAGAAATGTTTGCAGATATACAAAGTAACTTACGGTGAGACCAGTGACAAATACGGCATCTATCTCGGGGGCCTCGCCGGCACTTACCGCCAGATGAAAAGGTACGATGAGGCGATTGCCCTTACGCTGCAATCACTGACCGTACTGAAGAATAAACTGGGCGAGAACCATTACGATCACATCGAAACGGAATACAACCTGGCAGAAACTTACCGCGAAGCAGGCAAATACAAGGAGGCGGAACGACACTATCACAACTCCATGAAAGGATTCCTGCTGCTAATCGAAAAATATTTCCCATTCTTAAGTGAGAAAGACAAGACCTCCTTTTATTACAATGTGGCTCATGCATTTGAAACGTTTAATTCGTTCATCATTGAGCGAAAACTGGCGGAACCGGAAGAGAATCAACAGGCACTTATTGAAAGAATGTACAACAACCAGGTGGCCCTGAAATCGCTGCTGCTAAAGGAATCGGGAAAACTACGGGAACGGGTGGCTGCCAGCCACGATGACAACCTGAAAAAAGATTACCGGCAATGGATGGCCCTGCGGGAAACCATTGTGCAGCAATACCGCCTAAGCGCCGAAGACCGGGAAGCAAAAGGGGTGAACCTGGCCGGGCTGGAACTGCGCGTCAATGACCTGGAGCAAAAGATAAGTATAGCAGTAAAAATGAACAATGCTGCACCTGAAACAAAAACGATCTTATGGAAAGATGTGCAGACCGCCCTGGAACCCGGAGAATATGCCATTGAGATAGTACGCACCGGCTATTATACCCATGGCCGCTGGACGGACACCGTGTACTACTCGGCACTGATCATTGACAAGACCTGTACAGTGCCGCAATTAGTGGTCCTTGCCAACGGGGCTGTGATGGAGACAAAGAATATAGCCGCCTATCGCACAGCTATCAGGGCAAAGATGAACGATGAGTATTCTTATAATTATTTCTGGGAGCCTTTAAAAAAATATGTTGACAAAGCTTCCAATATCTACTTTTCCGCTGATGGGGTTTACCAGCAACTGAACCTTTATACATTGAAAAACCCCGGCACCCAGCAATACCTGCTGGATGAAACCAATATCAGTTTAGTGACGAATACCCGT
>JANNUI010000376.1:0-2749 GCA_031395125.1 Chitinophagaceae bacterium
CCCGTGCCAAACTGGGCTCTGTTACCGTGAATGTGGAAGACCAGGCCAGCCTTGACCGCTACCAGCAGGCCCAGGGCCAGATAAGAGGTGCCTTCTCCAATTTACTCGGATACGTAGAAAACTATCCGGACATTAAGTCGACCCAGGCATTCCGGGATTTTCAGACACAAATTGACGGAACCGAGAACCGCATCAATGTTGCCCGGCAGGACTATAATAAAGCAGTGGAAAATTATAACCTGAAAGTGAAACGATTCCCCGGGAGCATGCTGGCCGGCATGTTTAAGTTTGATGCAAAGGCCTTTTATAAGGCTGAAGCGGGATCTGACAAAGCCCCGGATGTGAAATTTGATATTAAATAACCACACACCGGAATGTTTTCCCTTTTAAACCGAAAGAAAAAATTCTTCAGCCCGGAAGAACAGCAGCTAATTGTAACTGCAATCCAGAATGCGGAATGCCGCACCAGCGGAGAAGTGCGGGTGTTCGTGGAAAGCCGCTGCAGTTATATGGATGCGCTCGACCGGGCTATTGAAGTTTTTACCCAAATGGGCATGCATGCCACCGAAGAACGCAATGGGGTACTGGTGTATGTAGCCATCAGGGATCATCAGTTAGCTGTATTGGGCGATGAGGGGATCCACCGCAAAGTGGGAAACGAATTCTGGAACAACGAGGTTATGAAAATGCTGAGAGATTTTAACCGCGACAATTATGCGCATGGTATTGCCGGTTGCGTGGAAGATATCGGGCGGGCCCTTCAGCAACATTTCCCGTATACGGATAAGGATAAAAATGAGCTTTCCGACGATATTCATTTTGGAAGATAAACTTTGATGAAATCTTTTCTTACCGCCATACTCTTACTTCTTGCTGTTGCTGTGCAGGCGCAGATCGGTAAGATCATTCCGGCAAAACCACCCGTATCCAAAGGGCTTGTTCATGATTATACCGGGACCCTGACGAGTCACCAGGTAGAAGCGCTGAATCAGAAACTGATCGCCTACGATGACAGTACTTCCAACCAGATCGCTGTTGTGATCATCCGGTCGCTGGAAGACTATGATATCGCTGAATACGCACTGGCGCTTGGCAGGAGCTGGGGGATCGGCGGCAGTGAATTCAGTAATGGGGTGCTTGTCCTGATCGCCATAGATGACCGCAAATCACGGATCGAAGTAGGGTATGGACTGGAAGGTGCCATTACGGATATTACGGCGAGAAATATCCTGGATAATTCAATTACACCGAATTTCAAGCAGGGAAATTATTACCGCGGTCTCGACGAGGCAACGGATAATATCATTAAGGCAGCAGCGGGTGAGTATAAAGCCCCGGCCAACTATGGCAGCAAAAAGAAAAAAGGCATCCGCGTTGGTTCTATCCTTGGGTTGCTGGTACTTTTTTTGGTACTGGGCGCAATGGGAGGGAGCGGAAGAGGAAGTGGTGGAGCAATGTCAGGAGCGGGCTGGATCATTGGCAGCATTTTAAGCAGCAGCGGCCGTGGGGGTGGAGGATGGTCAGGTGGCAGCAGCGGTGGTGGTGGTTTTGGCGGCTTCGGCGGCGGAGGGTTTGGAGGAGGGGGCTCCAGTGGAAGTTGGTAGTAGTAAATAAGAAATAAAGAATAAAGAATAAGAAATGAGAAAGTGAAGGCATAAGGTATAAGAAACAAGGAATGTAGTATCAGGTCGGTTTACTTCCTCATTCCCTGCCCGTCCGGTCAGGCGGGCTTATTTCTCAGTTCTTATTCCTTATTTTTAAAATCCTTTTTTATCAGCTTCCGGCAGTTTAGACTTAATATGATTGACAAGTTCCTCCAACGACACATCCTGCGGATTTTCTTTTGCTTTCTTGTCCTTATCTGTTAACAGGCCTTTTAATACAACACCGTTTATGAACGTGTTGGTCTGGCTTTGAAAGGCTTGTGGTATGGCATCCCTGAATTTTACGATCTCATCAACCCCCCATTTTATCTTGTCGGTATTCTTAATGGCCGAAAGGTAAGTGCTCAGCCCGTTCAGCGCCTGGAATTTTTCCTGGCTCAGTGGCATTTTGGCAAACCCACCGATAACTTTTTCAGCCATGCTTTCGTCGCCTGACTTCATCAGTTCATTTGTCACCACTCCCTGTAAAATTCCTTTGACCGGTTTATCAGCCAGTTGTTTTACAATAGCTGAGGCCGCTTCAGGTTGCACTTTCATCAGGGCAGTCAGCGCATGGCCGGCCACTGTATAAGAAGAATCATTGACGGCTGATTGAAAGAGCGAAGCGTATTCTGGTTTTTTGTATTCGCCTAATTTTTGAATGGCATTGGCTCTTACCGTGGCATACTTGTCGGATTTTGCCAGGTTGAGCAGCACTGTTTCGAAACCCGTTTTAATGACTTCTTTCTTCAGATCTGACTTGCTGATGGCAAGGTTGCGTAATCCATGATAATTATCTGTGAGGGCTGTTTTGATAAGCCCGGCGGCTTTAGGGTCGTCCAGTTTTTTTGCAGCAAAATCAATGGCTTCCTTTCTGTCAAGATAATTGCCTGCATAGGTATACTGGTGGATATAGTTATCCAGGGTTTTATTATCCTTCTTGACCCATAACATGATCTTATCAGCGTCCACATTCACCAGGTCGGGTTTTTTACTGTAGTTGAAGGTAAATGAATCAACCGCATTACCTGCCCATACAGTATGACGCAGTTTCGATGCCCCGTTATAAATATCAATAGCCAGTGGCAACCGGAAATACTTTCCGG
>JANNUI010000409.1:0-5498 GCA_031395125.1 Chitinophagaceae bacterium
TTGGAAAAATCGGCCAGGCTCAGCACCTCCCAGGGTTTGCGGTAAAGTTTTCGCTGCTGGTCATGCGCAAACATCAGTACCCTTTTTCTGCCTCCAAACTGTGTGTGCAGGATATGAGAGAGGTCAATATCATAGTGCATATGGGTGATGCTGCCGGCGCCGCCGGTAAAGAGCATGGGGTATTTTTTTACAAAGCCCTTCATCAAATGTTCGGGCCAGGTAAAGTCTTTTATTAGTTTCGGGGCATGGTCAAAGATGTTGAACAGGAAGATCCGCCAGGCAGCGGGGCCTTGGCTGATCATGTCAATATATTCCCCAAACGGCTTATAATCATCGGCGCTGTTGACCGGGGTGTATGCATCACTTTTTACATTATTGTAAAGGGGTACCTTTTTGTGGCCCACCAGTTGCCTGAAGTAATCCCAGTTCCATTTGGAGAAAGCCGGCCAGTCATGCGCCAGTTTTTTAATGACAACAGGCACACCCGGCTCATAGAATTCCTTTTTAAACACCTCTGGCTCAATGGTATCAAAGGTGGCTACCGGCTTTAACTGCATGGGGGTTCTTTAGTTTTTGCAAAGATAAGCGCAGGTGAAAATACGAATTGCCGGGAAAATGGCAATTGTTATAAAAGAGGCCCTAAAACAGGATACCGCCGGTCAGGACGGTATCTTTCCTTTCACAGATTTCCCTGCCAGACTTTATTCTTAATATAATGGATGGCAGGCAGGCTGCTGTATACTGGGTGCTGAAAATTTATTTTTATTTTGCCTGGTTGAGTCCATTATGCCGGAAGCGAAAGGCATTACGGCGATTCTTTCGTTTCATTTTGATTAGCCGTCTTTGCTCAGGCATTGTAATGGTTCCGTCCCTTTGTACATTGCGTAGTATGATCCTGTAGCGGAAATTATCCCTTTGTAACTGCACTCTTTCCGGGGTCGTTATTGCTGATGCCCTTATCCTTACATTAACAGCTCTCCGCTGTGCTGATGCAGCAACAGCAAGCAGTAGCAGGATAAAACAAAAGGATAATACTTTTTTCATATTCAGACAAAATTCAGGAGTAAGACAAAATGATTGCCTGCAGGTTTAACCAAATCCGAAAAGCAATTGCTAAAAAAGAAGAGGCAATTCAGCCTTCAGCCGGAACGTTTTACGGTGATATTTGCACTGGCCATGCAGCTCAATGGAACTACGATGTGCGGCTGTTCCATAGCCTTTATTATTGCTCCAGTCATATTGCGGGAACTCTTCATGCAGCTTCAGCATATATTCATCCCGGTATGTCTTGGCGAGAATGCTGGCAGCAGCAATAGAAGTATAGGTTGCGTCACCTTTAATAATACAGCGGTGCGGGACCTTTTTATAGGGTACAAATCGGTTACCGTCTATCAGCAACAGTTGCGGCTTCTTTTTTAAAGCAGCGATGGCAAGGTGCATCGCTTTGAAGGATGCCTTCAGGATATTGATCTTATCGATCTCGTCATTATCAATACTGGCGACGGCGAAATGAAGGGCAGAAGATTCAATGATGACCCGTAGTTGGTTCCTGTTTTTTTCTGTCACCTGTTTGGAATCATTCAGCAGGGGATGAGCAAAGTTTTTGGGTAAAATGACTGCTGCAGCAAAAACCGGTCCGGCCAGGCAGCCACGGCCGGCCTCATCACAACCGGCTTCGGTTAATTCAGCCTGATAAAACGATCTCAGCATGGGCTGCAATTTCATAAATATTATTCAACAAATCCTGTTTCTGGCAGGATCGGGCAGCTAACTTTGCAGCCGCAATGGAACAGCAGTTGAATCAGCCTTCATCCAAACCCATCGCCATCTGGCTGCTGGTGGGAGTGGGGATGATCATGATACAGATCTTACTGGGGGGTATTACCCGGCTGACCGGTTCGGGTTTATCCATCACAGAGTGGGACTTAATTACCGGCACATTGCCACCCATGAATGAAGCCAAATGGGTTGCTGAATTTGATAAATACTTACAAACACCACAATATAACCTGCTCAATTTTGATTTTACACTAAGGGATTTCAAATTCATTTTCTTCTGGGAGTGGTTTCATCGTTTCTGGGCAAGACTCATAGGCGTGGTCTTTGTCATTCCCTTTATCGTTTTCCTTGTCCGGAAAAGGTTCAGGCCTTCGATGGTGAAGCCGATGCTGATACTTTTTTTATTAGGCGCTTTACAGGGTGCTATTGGCTGGATCATGGTAGCCAGCGGACTAACCGGCGATGCCATTTATGTAAAACCCACCCGGCTGGCCCTGCATTTTATTTTTGCACTGGGCCTGTTGTGTTATACTTTCTGGTTTGCAATTGAACTGCTGGTGCCGGAAGAAAAGAGAATTACGAATACAAAAATCAGGAAATTGCTGGTGGTTCTCATCATCATATTTACAGTACAATTGATTTACGGGGCACTGATGGCCGGGCACAAAGCTGCTACAGCCGCACCCACCTGGCCGGATATCAACGGCCATATCATTCCTCCGGGCATGATCCAACAAGAAGAAGGACTGTTAAATCTGATTGACAATAAGATCGCCATTCACTTTATTCACCGGGGACTGGCCTACCTGTTGCTGGTATTAATAACAATACTTACAATTCAACTTTACAGGATAAAGGAGTCTTCACTATTGAACAAGACCCGCTGGTGGCCATTTTTGCTGGTACTCTTGCAGGTGGTTTTAGGAGTAATTACCGTTCTCAGCAGTTTACAAATAGTGTCCAACCGCTGGGGTATATTTGAATGGATGGCACAACTGCACCAGTTGGTGGCTATGTTCCTGCTGCTTTCTCTTGTCTGGTTGCTGTTTATGGTGAAAAAAGAAAAGTGATTACCCTGAGACCAGGAAAAATAGCGAATCACCCGATAGCCCTGAGCTTGCCGAAGAATCTGGTATGAACCACATAGAACATAGGGCATAATAGAAAAAACATAGCTATGTGAAAACTATGTTTCTATGTTCCTATGTGGTTCAATTCTAAATCAAATAAGCACTATTCAATAAAACCGGGACACTGCCGTAAAACAGCCTGTTTGACATGGCAGTTAATAATCACTATTTTTAGGGGACAACGATTTCCTCATTCATGAAAACCTGGTTGAAAGGATTTATTTATTCCTTCCCCATACAATTGGTCTTTCTGCACCTGCGGAAATACCAGGTACTGCTTCTATTCTGGGTCATCCTGTTCAGCACTATCAATGGTTCATTCATGAAGACATTCGGGGCCGACTCTCTTTACCTGGCACCGGAGTACCTCGGAAATGTAAATTCATTGAGCACCGCCATTGTAGGTGCATCCATCGGCATGTTCATCATGAGCTGGAATATTGCTACGTTCATATTGTTCAGCCGCCACTTCCGTTTTCTATCGGCTACTACCAACCCTTTTTTAAAATACTGTATCAACAATGCTGTGATACCCATCCTGTTCCTGCTGTTTTATTTCTTTAAAGCATACCGCTTTGATCACTACAAGGAGCTGATACCCGTATCTGAAATTCTTTTTCTCAGCGGTGGCTTTCTTTGCGGTCTGATATTCATCCTGGCGGCCTCTTTCATTTATTTTTTCCGGGCCGACCGCTCCATCCTGCGCCGGATGATGCCGGTGATCCGGGACCCCCGTTCCTACATCACCCACCTGAGCCCGGTAAAGGAAGTGTACCACGGGGCGCCATTGATGAAAGTGGAGTGGTATTTTGAGTCCCCCTTAAAACTGAGAAGGGCAAGGGACGTTTCGCATTACACTGATGAATTTGTGGAATCCATTTTCAAACGTCACCATTTTGCCGCCATCCTGTCGGTGTTTGCCGCATTTATATTCCTTTTGATCATTGGATTCCTGATTGATAATGCTTTTTTTCAGTTACCGGCTGCCGCCAGCATTACAATTTTCTTTTCCGTTCTCATTGGTGTGGCAGGGGCAGTCACCTATTTCTTACAGAGCTGGAGTGTGCCCTACCTGGTAGCCGTAGTACTGCTGCTGAATGTGTTTTATAAACTGGACTGGATCGATCCCCGCAACAAGGCCTATGGCATCAATTACACCAACAAAACAGAGCGGCCTTCTTATTCCCGTGCAGGTTTATTGGCATTATGCAGTAAAGAGAATATGGAGGCGGATAAAAAGAACATGGCAGGTATAATGGACAACTGGAAGAAAAAACAGGACAGTGAAAAGCCGTTGCTGATCGTTATCAATACCAGCGGCGGCGGTCACCGGAGCGCCACCTTTACCATGAGTGTAATGCAAAGCCTTGACAGTATGACAAGGGGCAGTATCATGAAAAAAACATTCCTCATCAGCGGGGCGTCAGGCGGAATGATCGGCGCTACTTATTTCCGGGAACTTTATTTGAGAAAACAGCAGGGACAAAACATCCACCTGCAAAACCCGAAGTATGTGGATGATATTGCCGGCGACCTGCTAAACCCGGTGTTCACTTCCTTTTTTGCAAGGGACCTGATCTCTCCTGCACAAAAATTCAATGTGGGGCCTTACCGGTATGTGAAGGACCGGGGCTATGCCTTTGAGCAAAAACTCAACAGCAATACCCGCGGGTTTCTGAATAAGCAACTGAAGGATTATGTTGGGGATGAAAAAGCGGCCAATATCCCGCTGATGTTTTTTAACTCGGTAGTAAGCCGTGATGGAAGAAAGATGATCATCTCTACCCAGCCCGTCCGCTTCATGATGCAGCTCCCGCAGGATACCACAAGGATCCCATTAGCTGATCCGGACGCCATTGATTTCACTTCCTTCTTTGCCAAACAGGACCCCTACAACCTGCGGATGCTTACGGCCATGCGGATGAATGCCACTTTCCCGATCGTATTGCCCAATGTATGGCTGCCATCCGAACCTGTGATCGATGTGATGGATGCAGGCTTGCGGGATAACTATGGTATTGAAACATCACTCCGGTTTCTTTTTGCCATGGATGAATGGATAAAGCAAAACACCAGCGGGGTGCTTATCATACAGATCAGGGACCGGGCAGCCGGTGGCTGGGAACATCCTTATGTCTCTGACAACATCAGCGACCATGCTACCAAACCCTTCTTCCTGCTGCAGCACAACTGGTTCAAGATGATGGAGTATTCGCAGAATGATATGCTGAACTACTACACAACCCTCAGCGGCAATAACGTGTATAAAGTGGCTTTCCAGTATGGGGCGGATAAAGAGGAGAATAAAGCGCCGTTGAATTTTCACCTTACGAAACGGGAAGAAAAAGATATAATAGCCTCCATTCATTCCGCCACCAATCAAAAAAGTTTTCAGAAGGTCATGGAATTGCTGAACAGGAAGTATGAGCCGGAACCACCGGTTGGACCAACCTCCATCGGCTGGTGATCTGCAATAGGTTAATACACCTTATATGAATTTACGGGATGTAATAAAAAAAATATGGTTCAGTATCTATGATTCAGGCCGGATTGTTTTGCTGGATTATAAAGTGATTCCCAACAGGCTTT
>JANNUI010000414.1:0-12049 GCA_031395125.1 Chitinophagaceae bacterium
CAAGGATGCCACAGAAGAAATAGCAGAAAAAGCGGTAGGACTGGAAAAGGCCAAAAAGAACATTGCTGCCAAAGAAGGGGTGCTGGCAAACAAAAAAGGGGAGCTGGAAAAGATCATTGCTGCCAACGAAAAAGAAGAAAAACATTTCAATAAACAGGCGGCTGAAGCAAGGAGCCATGTGGACGGAAGGCTGCTGGCCAGCTACGATAAGATACGCAACAGCTACCGCAACGGCCTCGCGGTGGTACCGGTGGAAAGGGATGCCTGTGGTGGATGTTTCAATGCCATCCCCCCGCAGAAGCAAAGTGAAATCAAACAACACAAAAAGATCATGATCTGCGAGAACTGCGGCCGCATCCTGGTGGATGAGGACATGAACAGTAAAGTGGAGATCAAGTAATAGGTGAATGAAAATATTTTAAGAGGCTGTCCGAAAGGGCGGCCTTTTTTGTTGCTGCCACGAAATCACACGGAGTTACACAAAAGAAATACAGGTTTATTTTTTGTGTGGTTTTGTGTCCTTTCGTGGCAAAAAATATTCTGTTCTATCGTGGCAAAAAACTAATTTGCCTTTCATGCTTTCCCGTCTTTCTATACAGAACTATGTCATCATTGATCAGCTGGACATTGATTTCTCTGGTAAGCTGAATGCCATAACCGGCGAAACCGGCGCCGGTAAATCTATCATCGCCGGTGCACTCGGACTCATCTTGGGAGAAAGGTCCGACAGCACTGCACTGGTGAATAAAGAAAAGAAATGTGTGATTGAAGGAACATTCGGAACGGAGCAAAGAAAGGCTATCCTGCAATTCTTAAAGGAGAACGATCCCGATAGCTATCGGGACGACGGCGAAAGTGAACTGGTATTGCGGCGGGAAATTGCCGTCAATGGCAAGAGCCGGGCATTCATCAACGATTCCCCGGTAAACCTGTCGCAACTGCAGGAGCTGGGTTCATTGCTGGTTGACCTGCACCTGCAGTTTGACACACTTGAACTGACTAAAAGTGATTTTCAGCTGGAGGTGATGGATGCGCTGGCCGGTCATGCGCCTTTACTGGAAGAATACCAGACGCTCTTCCGCCAGTGGCAGCAGCTGAAGAAAGAAACGGAAGAATTAACAGCACAAAAGCAACAGTTTGATAATGAGGCAGATTACAACCGGTTTCAGTACCAGGAACTGAACGATGCCGGGTTCAAAGAAAATGAACTGGAAGCGACAGACGCCGAATTGAAATTGCTGAATAACTCAGAAGGCATTAAAGCAACGTTAAGCAAAGTGTATTATGAACTGAAAGAAAATGAAACTCCTCTTGTTCAGCAGCTAAGGATGCTGCAAAATCAGCTCAGCGCTTTTGCATCCCTTCATCCCGGTTTACCTGATATACTACAACGTATCCAGTCAGCACAAATAGAATTACAGGATATTGCAGCAGAAGTGGATCATATCAATAACCAGGTGAACTATGACCCCAAACGTATCGAACACCTGAATGAACGGCTGTCTGCCGGGTACAAATTGCAAAAGAAACACGGGGTAAATTCCACCCATGAATTACTGGAAATACAAAGGCAATTAGAAGAAAAATTAAAGGCAGTGTTGAATATGGATGAAACAATTCTGCAAAAAGAAGCCGAACTGGTAAAAACAAAGCATGCCCTTTCCAAGTTAGCTGAGGACATCTCAGCTGACCGGAAAAAACAGGCAAAACCCCTGGGAGATAAAGTAAACAAACTGCTTGTGCAGGTGGGTATGCCCAATGCCAGGCTGAAAGTGGAAATTAGAAGAGTAGAACTAAACAGTTCCGGGTGTGATGCTGTTGAGTTTATGTTTAATGCTAATTTACCCGCCTCCGCTGAAGCTACGGCAGGCAAAGACGTACAGTTTCAGCCGGTCCGAAAAGTGGCCAGCGGCGGTGAACTCAGCCGCCTGATGCTCTGTATTAAATCATTAGTTGCACAGTCCATACAATTGCCCACACTCATATTTGATGAAATAGATTCCGGTATATCCGGTGAAGCAGCCCGGCAGGCAGGCATCATACTTAAAGAACTGGCTGAAAAAAGACAGGTGATCTGCATTACCCACCAGCCGCAGATAGCGGGTAAGGCCAATGCACATTTTTTTGTGTACAAGGAAATAATTAAACCTGCCTCCCCGGCAGGCAGGGACACCGTACAAACGAATATCCGCCTGCTTAGCACCGAAGAACGGATCACTATCATTGCTAAAATGCTGAGTGGTGAAAGACCTACGGCAGCGGCCATGGAAAATGCAAGGGAAATGGTCATGAACTGATACGGGGACATTCCTGGTTTTCCCGGTCCTTTTTTCAAACCCTCTTCGTACATCTGCTGGCTCCTTTCTGAAAATACACCATACTGCCGCTGGTTTCGGGTCTTCTGCACGGTTGTTGTGCCATTATACCGGAACGAATCACCCAACAGCTAAATCCGGCTTTATGAAAACACCAAAAATCCTTTTCCTGCTGCCCTTGTTGCTGCTGCAGCTCAGCATGACCGCACAACTGCAATGGTACCAGAACCAGGACGGGAACAACCCGCCGCCTTACGGCACCTACGCCCTGACTGTTCAGTCATTCAACAGCAGTTCATTTATTGCCTGCTATCAATGGCAGGTTAACAATGACGAATACACCTGGAAAATTTCAAAGACCCATACCAACGGCACAGAACTGCGCACTTTTTTTGTCACGGGCATCATGGCCAGCGCCGAAGTAAGAGTAAGGAAAAACAATTCAGTATATGTGCTGAAGAGAAGTTATCCGTACGGGCAAAATCCTGAATACACTGTTTACCGGCTGAACAGCAACTTTGATATACTCTCCCAACGCACCATTACATTTCCCGGGGACTACGCCATCATCAACCTGAATGCATTTGAAATTGATGATGACGGAAATGTTTACCTGGCTGGTGACGGGCAATACCCCGATGGCCCCGGTTTTGGCTTCACTTCATTTGTACTGAAGACGAATAAGTACTTAGTGAACCGCTGGAGCCGCATGGATTCTGTACAAACCTCTTACACCCGGTTGCATGTGGATGACCAACAGCGGGTAACAGTAGTGGAGGATTTCTATACCAATTATCCTGCAGTGAAGATCATCCGCATCAATGCCTTGGGCACAATAGCAGTAACGACAACGCTGGTGCCCGATGCGGGCCGCTTCAGTTTGTTTTCTATGCTCGACAATAACGATCACCTGATACTCTATGGCGGTAAAATGGTGAACGATACCGTGCAGGCCATGTATTTATGCAAAGTGTCCCGCTTCAGCGGTAATGTGCTGTTGCGCAAATCACTCTTTGCGGCACCGGGCACACAGCTGAACGATCTGAAGATGGATAACCAGGGTCGTTTGTTCAGCCTTGTTACCCTTTACTATCCTGACCGCCAGCTTACGAAGATCAGCCGTATCAATGCCGGCAACGGACAACTGATGTGGAACCGCACCCTGCAGTTTGATGATGACAGTTGCCAGCTGGCAAGACTGGTGGTGACGGAAGCGGATCGCTTTTTTGCCGTTGGCGAAAAAAGATGCGGAAGCTATTTTGCCCGCGGCTATGCTATGAGGATCAAAAAGAACGGGCAACTGAATGGCAGCCTGCCCGCACCGGACAGCGTGGCTTATCAGCGTTATCATACACTGGCAGACGGCATCATTGACCAGAACGGGCAACTGATCGCTATCGGTAATACGAATGATTTTGATACCATTACCTACAGCAGTTCTTACTACCGGGCTTTTGCGGTAAAATTTGATGAGAACTGTAATAATAACAGTACCGTTAGGGAAGAAACGTTGCCTGAAACCAATGCAAAGGCCGGTACAGATGAAATCCTTACCGAAAAACTGCATCTATACCCCAACCCGGTGCAAAACCAATTGTTGATAAGCAATATGAACCCCGAAGAGTATGATCGTATATCCGTTTATAACATGCAGGGTGCCGTAATACTGCAGCATAAAGTAACAGCCACAACGGCCCGCCTCGATGTAAGCAACCTGGCAGAAGGGGTGTACCTGCTGGTATTCCGCTCTTCAGCGGCATTGAAAGAGAAGACCATCAAGTTCGTGGTAAGCAGGTAAAAAAGTACCGGTGATTTTACTTGTATTCTGGTCCTTAGTAAGTACCTTAATACCGCATGCAAAAAGAGGAAAAGGATCAACGGCCGGTAATAAATTGTCATACCCATATATTCACAGGCGACCATGTGCCGCCGTGGCTTGCTAAAACTTTTTTACCCTGGCCTGCTTATTTTCTGGTGCCACTCTCCGGGATCGTCAGTATTTTCCGTTGGTGGTTCAGCAAAGGGCCCTATGCCTGGAAGTTTAAACCATGGTATAAAAAAATAAGGCGCAACCTTTATACTATCAGGGTATTCCTTGCCCGCAATTATATCCTGGCTGTTATCAAATCAGCAGCCGGGCTGTTCCTTACGCTCCATGCTTTTTTTATCCTGTATGATGCTGCCGGCAGGTTGTTAGGCCCGGGCACATCGCAAATTGCCGGACTTATCGGGAAAATAAGAGCTTGGCTTACGGATCAACATTTGCTTTTTACTATTCATGCTGTTTTATTACAGATTGCCGTGGTTGTTTTTGTCCTGCTTTTTATCCCTTCCGGAAGAAACCTGATTTTTTTTGTAGCTAAAAAGATCTGGAGCTTCTTTCGCAGTATGCCGGGAAAACAAAGCCGGGAACTGATAAGGCGCTATCTCAATATCGGCCGCTTCGCTTTTCACCGCTACCAGAGTACCCTGTTTGCCAAGCTGCGCAACCAGTATCCGCAGGGTACTGGCTTTGTTATCCTGCCTATGGACATGGAATATATGGCAGCAGGCCGCCTGAAAGTGACCTTTCGGTACTATGAACAAATGAAGGAACTGGCCGCCATAAAAAAGAGCAATCCTGATACCTGTTTCCCTTTCATCTTTGCCGATCCGCGGAGAATAAAAGAGGACCCCGCTTATTTCAGCTGGCAGACCGGCGATGATGGCAGGATAAAACTGAACGATTGTCATGTAAAAAAATATATTGAACAGGAAGGATTCAGCGGGATCAAGATCTATCCTGCCCTTGGTTATTACCCCTTTGATGAAGCGCTGCTGCCGTTGTGGAAATATGCTGCTGATAATGGGATCCCTGTTCTTACCCATTGTATCCGCGGCACTATCTATTACCGGGGCACAAAGAAAAAACAATGGGACCGGCACCCGGTGTTTGAGCAGGCCATCGGCAACAATCAGTATGAACCGTTGTTGCTGGCTGAAAAGAAGAACGCTGAATTCACGGTCAATTTCACTCATCCGCTGAATTACCTGTGCCTGCTTGAAGAATCATTGCTGCGCCGGGTAGTGGGTGGCTCCGGTGAGGATATTAAAAAAATGTTCGGGTACAAGGACCCTCATCATGAGCTTTCCTGCAAACTGGATAAACTGAAAATATGTTTCGGCCATTTCGGCGGCGATGACGAGTGGCGGCGTTTCTTTGAAAAAGACAGGGACAACTTCAGCAGCCAGCTGGTAAAACGACCAGGGAAAGGAATTGATTTTTTTAACAATGTGTCTGGGCAGCAGCGGCATGGCAAGATGGAACAGCTCTGGAAATACGCCGACTGGTATTCGATCACCTGCAGTATGATGCTCCGGTATGAGGATGTATATGCTGACATCAGCTACATCCTGCATGACAGCTCCATACTCCCGCTGCTGAAAAAAACACTGGATAATCCAGGCCTTCGGAATAAAGTACTCTATGGCACCGATTTTTACGTGGTGCGGAACCATAAAAGCGATAAGAACATGCTGGCAGATATGCTGGCCGGGCTTACCATGGAAGAGTTTGACGATATTGCCAGGAACAACCCCGCCAATTTTCTAAACAACCGCCTCATTCCAGCGGCATCCTGAAAAGAAAACTCCGCTATTATGCGGAGTCAGATCAGTTTCTATTTGTAAGTTTTCCCTTTGAGTTTCTTTTTATGATCCGGCGGCTTGCTCACCATCGCCTGCTCATGTATTGACCAGTTGTTCAGTCCCGCCTCCAGCAAGGTCCGGGTTTGTTCACCCATTTCCACCAGCATCAGTTTATCGTTTCCGTCAATCACACTAAGGTCTTTGCAGCTTTTTATCAGCGAGAGGCTGGAAAGTAGTTCCTTGTTGTTGCTGCCTTTGTATTTTAAAATATACTTATTTCTCTGCTGCATATCCGTATGCAAGTTACAATAATCTGGCCGACCGGTTCATCAGCGTTGTATCATGCCGTTTCCCTCATAAAGGATACCAAACCCCAGTTGTTTTGCTTTTTTTGAAAGATATTTAACCATACTTGTTGAACGATTCTGGTTGCGCCCCATTTTCATGATGATTTTTTGACCGGCCAGGTGCCTTGCGGCAATCGCCGCTGCCGCGGGGCAGGCCATGGATGTACCATCCATTACCGCGTATCCTCCGGGAACCGTTGAAATAATGGCCACACCCGGCGCTGTAAAGTCCACTTCCGGACCGATATTGGAAAATGAAGCAAGGAAATTCTTCTTATTCTTTCCTGAAGGTTTGTCAACAGTTTCACTATGCGGTGTGCCAGGTGGAAAAAGACCCACCCGGCCCATAGCGGTAACCGCCAGTGAATTGGCATAAGCTGCAGGAAAGTTTACCGGTTGGCGGTCTTCATTGCCCGTGGCAACAAAGGAGATAGTGCCTTTTTCAAATGCATCTGCAATAGCTTCCTGCACAGCAGCGTCAAGCGGGCCGCCGCCAAAGCTCATGTTCAGTATGTCGCAGCCATCGGCCACGGCCTGGTCAATGGCTTTGATAATATTAAAGTTCGATGCTTCTTCTGCGCCTTTACCAAAAATGCGGTAACTGCGGATCTTTACTCCCGGCGCAATGCCCTGCACGCCCTCAGGTGGTTTTCCATGAGCTGCTATGATGCCCGCCACATGTGAGCCATGTCCGTCATCATCATGAAAAGAGCTGTCGGGTTCGCCCAGTACACAGTTCAGACCACCGGTCACCGTCAGGTCGGGGTGAGGGCCCACACCAGTGTCCAATATCCCCACCGTTATGGATACAGCGCTCTTCGGCCATTTTTTGTTTTTGTAGAAATAACGCAGACTGTCTTCGAAGTCAAGATCGATCGGTACAAGAGGCAGTTCCATTGTACTGGCAGCGGTTATATTTTTTTTGATGGCGCCCCAGCAGTCTTTTACAGGATATATGTACATCCGCTGAATCTTATCACCCGGTTTCAATTTCAGTTTCACCACACCATTTTTCCCCGTCTTTCCTTCGGCGCCGATGCGTTTGGCAAAATTGGTGAATGCCACTACTTCGGCGGTCACCGGGGTATTGGTTTTTTTGGATACCAGCTTCAGGCTGATGCCGATACCCCGTGTGGAAGAAGCTCTCCGCATAGCCGATGCCACTTTCATACGTGGAGCTGATGCTTTTTTATAGTAAACCACAGGTACCACGCGGATACCGGGTTCGGTTGATTTTACCGAAGCCATAGTGTTTTTGCTCATTTGCACCAGCTTGGCGCCATTTTCATGAACGGAGTCATACACTTTCATTTTTGCCTGTTTCACTTTTGCATTCCGCAGGGAATAGGCGGCTTTCTTGGGGGCCAGGTTTGTTAAAAAAGTATGTACAGAGTGGCTTCTGGCCGCTGGGGCCACGGTGCCGCGGGTGGGGAGGAGGATGAACATATTACTGTTCGGTATTCGGGTCGCCATATTATGGATGTTTTATTGTCATAAAATAAATACTGAACGCATTAACCCAGCACCAGCCCGGTGAGCTGCATCTTTCTTACTCTTTTTACCGATTCCGGCTGTGCCAGCGCCATCCGCAATGATTTTTTTACCGATGCCGCTGGTATATGCCGGCCATGGATTACGGTGGGGGTGGTTTTTTTATAGGGCCGGATCACATTCTTCCAGTTGAATTTGATACCGGCCAATGATTCAATTTCTTCAATTTTCACCTGGTATGATTTGCCGTCTTTGAACTGCAGGTGTTCAAAAATATCCTCATCCCTCAGCCTGCGGGTGGTGGACAGGTTCACCACCACCTGCTTGCGGATGATGCCATCCCGCAGAAGGAATTTTTCCTGGTTTTGCATAAAGCCCACCGCATAGGTCTTGCCGTTGCTTTTTTTCCATACCACTACTTTCCAAAACATACTGGGAATTTTGATGTCCAGCTTTTTTACGGGGGTTACAAACACTCCGTCTTTGTCCGACAGCACAGGACCGGTGAAAACACAGCAACGCAGTTGCTGACCGGCAGCGCCGGTGTGCAGGATGTTGGCTTCCAGGTCAGCCCATATTTCACGGTTCAGGTCGCGGTGCTGCGGCGCAGCATTGGTATAGTAAAAGGTAGCCTTGCCTGCTTTCAGTGCCAGGGCTGATTCTCCCCATTCAGGGTCTTCCCGCCGTACCAGGTGGCCTTTGTCAAAATCGCTTTTTTTGGCACTGTAAAGGGCAGATCCCAATTGCTCATCGCCGGTAATGCGTGGATCGTTCTTAAAGCTGCCCTCCCGGCCATTGTCCTGCCAATTCTTGCCGTCAATATTTACGGCCGTATAGAAGGCCAGCCTGCGGCTTCTGCACATGATAACACTATAGTGGATGTAATCTAATTTGGTTTTGCTGCTGCCAAATTTTACAAGGTCTTTTTTTTGTGCGGTGCCAAGTGCAGGCAGCCCGATAGAGCTGCCGGTGAGAAAACCGGATTTGTAACCGCCGTCGCTGTCAGGTTTTTTGGATGTTGCCATATGCTGGTTATAGGGGTTAAAAGCGGGAAGGCTGTTTCTGTCCCGGCAAGTTCTGCCAAAAGACAGAGAAAGTCAATAACCTGTTTATGGTATTTTTCATGGCAGGGCCTGTAACTGCTGCTGTACCGGATACCATTAGTACTTGCAACCGGATATTTGTCAATCCGGAACTGCCATTGCCCAAATTATTTTGATGCTTTTCCTTTCAGCCAGTCGAAGTTAAATTTCGCACTAAGAAACCCAAATACTTTTCCATTCTCCGGGTCATATGTAATATCAATAGGCAACCAAATATCATTGGTGATCCGGAAGCGAAGGGTGCCTTCTGCTGTAAGCCGGGTTTTTTGCTCACCGGGGTAGGCACTGTTCAGGATATTATTATACGCCAGGTTCCCTTTAAGCTCCACCAGGGGTTTATAGTTTTTGTTTTTTGCTATTATCCAGTTAAACCCAGCGGTAATTTTGAATAATTGCCTGTTCAGGTCAAGACTGGTTTTGGAAGCGGTATCATCCAAAAAGTCCAGTGTGGTATTTATATTCAGCTCAAGGTTCATCCTGGAATTTTTCTTCAGCATTCCTTTCAGGTATTCAGACCCAAGGCTGATACCTGAGAAAAGTTTGCCATCTGCCAGGCTCGAGAAATTACTCTTAACGGTGAGCAGCCCCCGGTTTTCTACATACCTGGCGATGCTTTTATATTGGTTGGCGAAATGATCCCTGAAAGATGCTAACGTAGGGAAACGGAGATCTTTTAATCCTTTGATCTCATTTTGCAGTATTTTTTTGAACTCCTCCGGCAACGCAACATCTGTGGTCAGTCCCTTCCCGGTTTTCGTTGCAAAAAAATCCAGGACGGCAATATATTTTTTATCGTCAATACCCGTGACCAGTTTTTTGTATTCTTCTATGGCCCTTCTTTGTGCTTTCAGGATGATGGAGTCCGACGGTCTCGAAAAATCAAAAACTGTTTTATCCCTGTTATTGACGATGGCATAGGCAAAGCCAATTGTATTGCTTTTGAATTTGTAGTCCTTGTCAAGAGCAGGATTAATGGTGATCACAAAGTTCCGGGCAAACTTTTCTTTCAGGTAATTATTGTCGATCCACAGGTCATCATTGGTTTTCGCTTTGATGGCAAAAAGGGAGGACTGGAATTTTAAGGATTTATTATCTCCTGTCAGGTTTTCTGCCGCTAACTGGAAAAAGCTTATCAATACATCCTGGCTTGTTCCGGACTTTAATGCCGCTGCGGCCCTTACATTCTCTTTAGCGACCTCATCCTGGCCCCATGCGGTCATGGACAAAAACAATCCTGCCAATGATATGATCTTTCTTAACATCGGTGTATGCCTTTCCATTGTACGATATTAAACAGTTATCCTGGCTCTTCTGCTGAAATATCCGGCTTCGGTTATTTTCCTTGTTGCCAGGATTTCTTGCCCTTCTTTTACTTCTATCGTGGTTCCTCCTGCAGGAGAGACCCCCTGGAAAATAATATCATACTTTCCGCTTGTGATCTTATGGTCATGACATTCCGTTCTTTCAAATTTATCTATCGGGATATCAGTGTTCAGCACGGTAGCGTAACAATGACCTCTTCCTCCTCTGAAGGTCAGGCATATGGTAATGGAAGGCATAGATTATTTTTTTGGATAATGATAATGATCGTACTTCAAAATTCGGATAATCAGTTGAAGCCGGCAATATTCAAATCACTACGGGATTCTATTTTTTCACCCAAAGGCAATTAAATTTTAAGAAAATAAGGTCCCTGCAAGTTGCCCGGCCCGCATCACAAAGTCAATAACCTGTTTATGGTATTTTTTAAAAGCAAAACCCCATCCCGCTTTAAAACGGGACAGGGTCTATATGGATTCATGGCTTATTAACTGTAAACTTCATCCCGATAGCTATCGGGATTTATAACTCAAATTTTCACTCAGGCACACATCTCCACCTTAAATGCCAGGCTGAAATAAGAAAAAAACCGTTCTCCCATCCGGCCGGAATCACTGCTCCAAGCCTGTCCGAATGGAAAAGGCTTATGGGCATGGCTTACGGCCTCACCAATACCGATGATGCCCTGTTCTGTTTGCAGGCGGAAACCATAATGACTGTTTTTTTGCAGGCTTACCGGTTCCAGTTCAAAACGCAGCCACCGGGCCACGTCATTTTTTTCAATGCTCAGTGTGCTTTGACTGATGGCGGGTCCCCATACCCTGGTGGCCGGGTCAAATGCATGCAGTGAAAGCACCATATCGCCGGGTTGGGTGACGGCAGATGAATACACCTGGATATTGTTCAATAATCCTTCCGACGGGCAACTGAATGTTTGTCCGGCCAAACGGTCATTAGCCTCATTGGTCAGGTGACCGATCCACAAAGTGGTGTTGTTTTCTGTCTGGCTCAGGATGGGGCGGCTGCCTTGTCCGCCGAAGTTTGACGAAGGCGGATTTTTAGCTGTTTTCATAGTTAACGTGTTTAATAGTAAATAAATGAACGGCAGCCAGTTTGGGTATTCTCTCCGTTGATAACTCCCCCCCGGGGGCTTTATTGCACCCTGCCCGTTAAATTAGGGCCGTACCCGTAAATATATATGCACCCTTGTGCCATTCTTTCCGGGCTTTTACGAGGGCTTTTTGGTAAATTGAAGAGGACTTCAGGCGATAAAGCGATATGTGGATAACCGGCAATCCGGAGTGAAAAAAAAGTGCGAAAAGAAAAAGTTTTTTAAAATGAAAATTGGAAGGAGGGCAGCCCTTATTTTCGCTTACTGACTGAACGGAAACATTCCACTAATACAGAAATAACCATTTCTTAAAACAAGCACGGAGTTGCGCCTGAGGTCATTGGTAAAAAATCAATGAATCACCTTTTATCGCTGTAGCTGAACAATGGATCTTACTAACCTCAATAAAGACAGGAAGCAAAGAAGAAAATCAACGCTCGATCTCGGTACCATGGTATATGGTAAAGTGCCGCCACAGGCCAAGGACCTTGAAGAGGCTGTACTCGGCGCCATCATGCTGGAGAAAAGCGCTTTTGATAGCGTGGTGGAAATACTGAAACCCGAATGTTTTTATGTGGAGGCACATCAGCGCATTTTCAGGGCCATGCAAAGCCTGAGCAACAAGAGCCAGCCCATCGACATACTCACGGTGGCCGAGGAACTGAAGTTCAAGGAAGAACTGGAAATGGTAGGTGGCGCCTACTATGTTACCAAGCTCACCAATGCAGAGGTTTC
>JANNUI010000435.1:0-1871 GCA_031395125.1 Chitinophagaceae bacterium
GCCTATTGCCCATTGCCTATTGCCGATTGCCCATTGCCTATTGCCGATTGCCGATTGCCGATTGCCTATTGATTCCATATCCTCCAGCATTCTTCCGCCTGTAAGATGAGCATCTCCTCTCCGTTTTTTATTACAGCACCATTCTCCTCTCCCTTTTTCAGAAATAATGTTTTTGCCGGATTATAAACCAGGTCATAAAGAAAATGCCTTTCAGAGATGTATTGATAAAGAATATCAGGACAGCCACTTTCATCAGGATACATTCCCAGGGGAGTTGTATTGATGATAATGTTATGCTCTTTTATTACTTCCCGGGTAACTTTTTTATAGGTAAGTGCAGAACCGTCATGAATTTTCCGGCTTACTATTTTAAAATCAATGCCAAGTTTTTTCAGTACAAATACAACTGCAGCTGCAGCCCCGCCATTTCCGAGTACCAATGCTTTCCTGTGATGTGATCTCAATAAAGGTTTTATACTCATCTCAAACCCTGTGATATCCGTGTTGTAACCGGCCAGCCTGTCCCCGGTCCTGTTGATGCAATTACAGGCATCCAGTCCTTCGGGAATATGCGTCTCACCCAGGAACCGGAGCACCTGCTTCTTATAGGGCACGGTCACATTCAGCCCTTCCAGTTCGGGATGATCCCGCAATAGAAAAGATAATTCATCAATCGTTTTGAGCGGGAATAATTCGTAGCTGCACCCGGTTATCTCCTCTTTTGCAAACTTCTCTGCAAAATATTTCTTAGAGAAAGAATGAGTTAAAGAATGACCGATTAATCCGAACAGCCGCATGCCCCCATCTCCGCCAACTGACGGAGTGTTAAAGATTTCAGGCATTTTCTTTTTTATCAAGATATAAACTGAATGTATCGCCACGAAGACCGATACGCATTGTTTCCAATGGTATTACTTCTGATGGCGCAATATTCCCGAGATTGGCATTGCAACCCACCAGTTCAATAAAATATAATTGCTGTGCTTTCTGCGGCGCTTCCCAGATGATCTTCTCCGCAGGTATCTGTGTAAGGATTTCCTGCACCAACCCTTCCCTTACCTCGCCGCTGCCACGGTAGATGCCCACATTACCCGCTTCCCTTGCCTCTGCAATTACATAGCTGGAACCGGCTTCCAGTTCAGCCTTCATCAGTTCGATCCATTTGTAAGGGGGGATGATATGCGCTGCATCTTTGCTACCCACCTCACTCAGCACTTTACCGTGTTTGGTCAGCTTTTCAATGTAACCGCACTTCTCTGCATGCGGAATGGTAATGGAACCGTCGCTTACTTCCATCCAACTGATGCCAAAGTCACGGCACACTTTCACATAATCATCAAACTGGTTGCGGATCAGGAAGGCTTCAAACAAAGTGCCCCCGAAATAAACGGGTATATCATATTTACGATACACCTTCAGTTTCTCTTCCAGGTTGGGAGTAACGAACGACGTACCGAATCCGAGCTTTACAATATCCACATGGGGATGGGCTGCACTCATAAAATTCTTAGCCTCTTCCACACTCAGGCCTTTGTCCATGACCATGGTGAGCCCCGATTCTCTTGGTTTTGTTTTTCTGTCCGGTATCTGCGATAGGTTGAAATTCATTCAGCTTGATTTTGGTAAGATCCTCTTTAACTAAAGTTTTAAGGCAGGCTTGCCCTCCGTAGCTTTAGCGAAGGAGGGCAAAAGTAAGGAAGAATCAGCAGAGTATGACTGATGCTGGTTGCAGGGTAGTGTCTCAGTTTGCTTTTTTTTAACCACGGAGACACTGCGTCACAAAGAAACAGGGAGACAACTCTGTGTAACACTGTGTTCCCGGTGTCTCTGTGGTTTAATACTTATTTTTTAGAATTGAAACCCGATCCTTC
>JANNUI010000455.1:0-1657 GCA_031395125.1 Chitinophagaceae bacterium
GATGACGCAAAGCCTTATCAATAAGAAGATACTTATTAAACCCATCGCCGCTGACGATAATTAATCGAAAAGGGTCAGGAACCGGAGAGTGGAAATGAAAGTGACGAAGGTGTTGTGGGCAGTGTCCCTGATTGGCTATTGCCACAAAGACCCGAAGGCTCAAAGGTGCACAAAGCTTTCTTCGCTGGTCAATGTGGCATTCCTTATAATGCATCAGAGATCAAAGTAGACCTCAGGCTTCAGACTTCTGACCTCTGACTTCATACTTCAGACTTCCCGCTACCATTCATCAAAACAAATTTTGGCTGAGCCAAAAACAGCGTAACTTCCTGTTCTAAAATATTCAGCTATGAAAAAAGCATTGGTGGTGGTTGTGCTGATGGCGGGCCTCGGAGCCGTGGCTTTTGCCAGCTTCAGCAACAAGAAAAAATCGAATACTGCAACAGAAAAGAAAATGGAGAAAAAGAAGAAGAACTGCAGCCATAAGTGCATGTTCAGCCTGTAATTTTTTCCCAGGCAGAGATACCTCCCGCAATTGTCAGCAGTTGCCGGAGGTATTTTATTTACCACCTGTATCAATTTGATTGCCCTGGCCCCACCCCTTGGGTAAATTCAGGGAGTATTCCATGGAAATAAACAGGGAAATAGTCGCCAGATCCTTTGATGAAAGCAGCAGCCAGCTACAGGTTAGCGAGGAAGGAAGAAGAGAAACCTGGCTCTATCCCCAGGGCATTTTATGTAAAACCGGCCCCAAAACTGCACAAAACTAAAATAGCAAACACCCTGTTCAATTAACTGGAAATCTTACTATTAAGATCGCAATCATGCCTTCCGGAAATTATTTATCTAAAATTCACATTTCCTGTTTTCCCAAACTCCTAATTTTGGCCTGTACTCCCAACCCATTCAAATTCTTCTTTCGAATTGTCCTTATTAACCAGTCCATTCTGCATTTACATACTGACTGTAAAACTGTGTGATTATTGAACCTAAAAAGTGAAGAGCCATGTACTCGTATGATTTGTTAGAAACAGGTTGCCATTACCTGGTGAAGGAAAAAGAAGACTCCGCCATTACTTTGATCAAAGTGGCGGTGGAATCTGATCATTGCCTCTTTATCCAGCGTTTTGATGACCCTGCAGCAACCGAATGGAAGCTGAAAAAGGATAACCTGCACGATATTATCGAATGCCTGACCGATGAAAAGGTGAAGGAATGGGAAGAGCAGTACAAAAGCAGCCAGGATGCCTACTATGAAGAAGAAGATGATGAGTGAAAGTCGTAAGTCCCGACGCAGCGAAGCTGAACGGGATGCTGACAGCAGCGTCAGTATCTTTAGTCGGGAGTCGTTAGTCAGGGAGCCTTACCTAATAGCGCAGACTCCTGTATTAACTCCTAACTCTGAACTACAGTCTCCGAACTCCGAACTACAT
This sequence comes from Chitinophagaceae bacterium, assembly GCA_031395125.1. GTDB lineage: Bacteria > Bacteroidota > Bacteroidia > Chitinophagales > Chitinophagaceae > JJ008. The sequence goes on from JANNUI010000455.1 coordinate 1,434, forward strand.
CCCGTTTGTATAAAATTCCTATCCTGCCTGATGAAATGAGCTAATTTACAACCCTCAATCATCATCTATGCACAAGTTTTTAAAGGCAGCAAGAGCAGCTGCCATAGCCATAGCAAGTTTTTTCTCTGTTACCCTTTATGCACAGCCCATGCCGGCAGGCGATGCGCTGCCACTGGATTACCTGCCCGCAGCATTTCACCAGGGAAGACGGGATGCCCTGCGCA
>JANNUI010000539.1:0-1812 GCA_031395125.1 Chitinophagaceae bacterium
CCATCATCAAAATGCTGAAGAACGGGGCAAGAGGTTATATTCTGAAAGACTCTCACCCATCTGAACTGAAAGCCGCTATTGACTCACTGGCAACAAAAGGTTTTTATTATTCCGAAATGGTAACCGGCCGCCTGATGCGTACCATAATGGATGATGATGGGAAGGCAGTTGACGACAGCCTGACCGAAAGAGAAATAGAATTTCTGAAACTATCCGCCACTGAAATGACCTATAAAGAAATTGCCGAACAAATGCACCTTAGTCCCCGTACCATTGATGGCTACCGGGATGCTCTCTTTGAAAAACTAAATATCAAAAGCCGGGTGGGGTTGGTGTTGTATGCTATAAAAAATGGAATCGTAAAAATTTAATAAACTGCTTCTTTTTAATAGTAGAAGTCATTCCCGGTTTCTCTTATATTTCCTACTTTAGTGCTTCGTAATAATTATTTAACCGAATTCAATTTTATGTCTTCCCCAACACCCGCCATCTTCTGGCCGCACAGCGAACACTGGTCAGTAAAAATTCCATTGCAAAGCCCTCATTATCGTATGCCGGTGATGAAAGACAAAGGCTATGTGATCATGAAGACATTGAGTCTTGACAATATCCCGTCTTCTGAATGGGAGAACCTGACCTATATGGATTGGAAAAGCGGCGGCGATACCAACTTTGCTCCACTGGCTTCCTGTGATGGCACCAATGAATGCAAAGGTTTTTGGGAAAATGGAAAAACAGATAAGGATGCCATCTTTACTCCTAACTCTGAAGGTTGTCCCAACCTGATGGCTTATATCAAATCTATTCCGGCCAACTTTGGGAGAGTAAGAGTTATACGATTGGAACCCCAAACACATGATCAGGCCATCCGTTCAGTTCACCGGGATGATAATAATAGATTGAACCCCGAAGATGAAGGATGGGTGGTAAGAATGTGGATTGAACTGACCGATAATCCTGACAGCTATATGCTGCTGTATGATAGTGATGAAAATAATTTACCCATCAAAGAATCTGAAGCCAGAGTGCCGATGCCCAAAGGAGCCCATTTCGCAGTGGATTCTCAAAGACTATGGCATGTGGGTGTGCATAATGGGAATAAACCGAGGTATGCTGTGATCATCAGTACAGAAAGTTCTCCTGAATTAAATGATTGGATAAAGAGTAAGATGTAATTTTTTGCCACAGATTACACGGATTAGCTGCTTACGTAGCTTTTTCTATGCAGTGAATCCTCTTGTTAATAAACAAGTCCAAAACTAATATGTACTAATCTGTGGAAATCTGTGTAATCTGTGGCCAACCTAATTCAGCACACTCGTCTCTTTCACTATCTCTGCTTTTTCCTGTAGTTTAATTTTATCCCAGCCGCCGACAACATTTCTGAGATTATGAAAGCCCTGCTTTTTTAATAACGACGAAGCAATAACACTGCGGTAACCTCCGGCGCAATGCACATACAAATTCTGATTGTCTTCAAAATCAGCCATGGTAGCCGGGTCATTCATATCAATCAGCGGCAGGTTTACCGCATCTTTTAAATGACCATCTGCAAATTCAGTTTCCCGGCGCACATCCACTACCACCAGGTTTTTATCATGTGGTATATCCATCATGAGTTCATCGGCTTCCACATTAATGATGAGGTCAACTTCTTCACCGGCATTTTTCCAGGCTTCAAAGCTGCCGCTTAAATATCCTTTCACTTTATCAAGCCCAACTCTTGCCAACCGGACAATAGTTTCTTTTTCTTTTCCAGGTTCGGTTACCAGCAGCATCGGTACATTAAACGATAACAGGCTGCCGGCCCAT
>JANNUI010000553.1:0-6054 GCA_031395125.1 Chitinophagaceae bacterium
AGGGCAAACTGCGGTTGCTCAGGAAATATCCATCGAGATTATGGGAAGTGCGGCTTTTGTACAGGCCATAGGAAATAATGGCCAGCAGCGTTACAACCAGTACTATCCAGTCGGGGTAGCTCATACCCCCGTCTCCGCCAACTGGCGGAGTGTTTTATTTTTACCAAAACAGTTACTCATATTTTATCCGAATCTCTTAGTGAATAAAGAAAATAAAACGATCAGTAACACTAAAAAGCAAATCACCAGCACATACCATGCTGACCATGATTTAAATAAAGGCGCCTTATCGTTATCTGATGAGTTCATTTGTTTCTTGTAAACCGTATGATACTGGAAAGACCGATCAACACACAAAGCACCAGGCCGATCATAATACCGATCTTGATCCTTTTGATTAATACGCCAATGATCAGACCGACTATAATGGCTAACCCATACGCTATCTCATTTTTGGTAATACCTTTTTTGTTTTGTGTCATAATAGTTTTCTCAATATGTCAGGGTCTCCGTAAGCCCCTCTCCCTTTGGAGAGGGGTTTGGGGTGAGGTCTAAAAACCCTTCTTTTTATTAAGAGCAATTAAATTGGCCATTAAACGATAAGCCCCCGGCACACCCGCAGGTAGTTCACGGAAAAACACAAGACCGGTGTAAGTAAACCAGCCTTTGCCATGTTTGGTTACCAGCAGGCTGCCCTCATCCGGTTTCTCACCCGGGTCGGCCATACTGATCAGTTTTTCAAATTTACCGGTGGTATCGCTGCCATGATAGATGCTGCGTTCCTGTATCCATCCTTTAAAGTCTTCGTCTGTTATTTTATTGGGAAAATTAAAAGCAGGGTGCTCCGGCTTCAATAAAGTTACTTCAGCATTCTCATCCGTTACCCTTGTACGGGTGATGGTAAACGGGTTGGGCCCGATCTTTGCCCGCACAGGACCCAGGTTACTGCTGGTGTTATATTGAACGATCAGGTTACCGCCCTCATGCACATACTTCATCAGCTTTTCATAGTAGTTATTCATCCAGTCGTGGGTGTTATAAGCCCTTACCCCGGTGATGATGGCATCAAAATCACTCAGTTTATTTTTAGAAAGCTCTTTCTTACCAAGCAATGTCACTTCAAAACCCATTTGTTCCAGCGCTTCGGGCACTTTATCGCCGGCGCCGGTGATATAGCCGATTTTTTTGCCATGGGTCTTCAGGTCAAGTTTCTTATTGGTTACTGATGCAAGAATGAAATAATTGATATAAGGTATATGATCATACTTTACTTCCTTCATGCCCACTTGATACAGGTCTTTCCGGCCGTTATTGGCATCCACCGCAAAATGGTATTCATTGTCCCTGTTCGCCTGGATTGAATAACTGACGGGGATTGATTTGTTCCTTTCCTCAAACACAAGTTTATCCGGGGTGTATTGCACTTTTACATTATCCGGTTGCTCTCTTCCCACATCATTTATGAATGTCCGGAAACCTTTTTTCTTACCGGTCATATTCAGCACTCCCTCAAAATTGTTACCATCTTTGGAGATCTTTACATTTTCATCAGGTGATATCAGCACCGGGGGTATCACCACCAATGGCTGATACAATTCCCCTTTTACCGGGTCGGTAAATTTGTATTTTACCGGTTTCAGAAAATTCAAAGAGACCCCATATGCCCTGACCTGAACAACAGCCTGCAACGAGGGATCTACATCAGCCTGTCCTATTTTTTGCTGGTCACTTACATTATAATATCCCTCCTCCATTTTTTTCTCCAGCCAATAGGGTTGTGTGATGGGCCTTTCAGCTCCTATATAAACTGTTTTTGAAAAGCTGAGATTCCTGTTTTTGGTCAATGACCTGGAAAGACTGGTATCGAAACCTGCTGCTATCACTTTTTCAAGTGAAATATCAGCACCTAAGCGGTTATTAAAAGTGAAATTGACCCTGAGAGAATCTGTTTGCACGGCAAACTGTTCCGTGGTAGTGACATCCATGAACAAACCACTGCACTGTTCTATTAACTGCTGTGTTTCCCGCAATTTTACATCCCTCCAGTAACCGGGCCGCATACCCATCAGTTTCTGGTATAATGTAACCAGTCCTTTGACAGATTTCTCGGGCTGCAAAAAATCAAATGAAGTGGTGAGACTGTCAATAATTCTTTTTACAGCTTCTCCTTCCTGTTCTTTATTCCATGTCAGGTCCACCCCATCCATCAGATCACTTACCGGTTGGTCGCCCTTGGTGGCCTTGAAATATTCCAGTGCCTCACCCCTCGACGCAGGCACACCAAAACCCTGACTTTTATGCTGGCTGCGGCCCTCGGCAGATATTTCACCATAGCTTTTCCCCAGCAGGGGGTTATAGCCGCCCACATCCAATTTAAACTGGTCGTCCCTTGTTGTATTGTTGCCGCCGAAATTGAAGGTATTCCACAGCACTCTTTTGGCCTGCCATACAGCAACATATTTCAGTTGCTCCGGGAAACGGCTGGGGTCGGCCGCGGCTGCAAATGCTTCATTGGCTAAAATACCTGATGCGGTGTGATGACCATGCCCGCCCTCCCCTGTTTCAGGAAAACGGTTAATGATGATATCGGGCTGAAGCTTCCGTATCACCCACACCACATCACCCAATATTTTTTCCTTATCCCACTTGGCAAATGTTTCCGCGGCTGTTTTGGAATAACCAAAATCATATGCCCTTGTAAAGAACTGTTCTCCCCCGTCCACCCTTCTGGCAGCCAGTAACTCCTGTGTCCGGATCAGTCCCAGTTCGATGCCTTGTTCATCGCCGATCAGGTTCTGGCCTCCATCACCCCTCGTCATCGAAAGATAACCGGTTCGGTACAGCCTGTCTTTCGACAGGTAAGAAATCAAACGGGTGTTCTCATCATCGGGGTGTGCTGCTATGTATAAAACAGAGCCAAGTACATTCAGTTTGCGGAGGGCCTGGTACATTTCGGCAGACGACCAGCTTTGTGGTGGCTGGCATTCGGCAATCGGTAATTGGCAATAAGCAATTGCCAATAACAAAAGTCTCTTCATTCAGTCAAATTATTCAGCGAATATAAGTTATGTACGGGAAGGGGGTATTTCCGTTCATACAAGACCATAAAACCGTTAACGGATTCCGGTCATGAATATCGCATTGCAGAAAAGTAGTTTACCGTTCTCCCAGAAATTCCGGAAGAGCACATCGTCTGAAAGGCATATCACTGTGCCGGCGCCCATGCTTTGAACACCCAGCAATAACCCATCCTTAAGCTTTGCCTTTAATCTTGAACCCACAAAACCTGCAATTTGGTTGTCCTTTTTTATTACTCCCACATTCCATCCTCCTTCTCCTAAAAATTCATACAGGTTGTCATCCTGTTTCAATGTATAATAATGATCAGGATATCCGAAAGCCAGCGGGTTGGTATTGTCCAGCTCCACTTTGTAAATAGAACCGGCCGTGGTACCCGAAATGGCATCTCTTTTCCGGTCTTCAAACCTTTTCAGCGCATCATAATCGCTTTTGCTCTCTTTGTCCTTTTTATCTTCTTCTCCAGCCTTCTTTACTTTCATTCCGATCTCTGCTTTGGCCAGTTGTGCCACTGCATTTTCCAGGGCAACCACCCTGCCTCCTTTTTTTATCCAGTCCTTGAATGTTTCGGTCAGGTCTTTATCAGTCAGAAAACGGTAGTTACCATCGGGCATGATCAGCACATCCACTTTGCTCCAGTCGATCCGTTGTATATCACCGGTGCTTACCTGTGTAAGGGGGTAGTCCAGTTCCTGTTCAAAAAAGCTCCAGATACCACCGGCTGCCGTGGTGCTGATGGCATCCCCGTTTATCATCACGATCCTTGGCGCTTTCAGGGGATGGACCATATCGCTTCCAAAATCAGAACCTTTGTCCACCATGCCGCTGCTTACCGGGTACAGTTGAACATTGTTGGCATCTGCAACTCCCCTTACGATACTCCATAAGTTCCTGCCATGAGACCTGTTGGATGTTTTTAAAATTACGATGGAACCACGGTCAAACTTGTTTCCGTTCAGTTCAAATGCTGTTTCTGAATAGCGGAGCAGGATCCCCTTTTGCAGGAGTTGCCCCGTCGCTTTCACGGTCCTTACCCCGTTCCATGGCATCACATAGCCATAGTCTGTTTCGGTATTCACCGCTTTTGTTCTTGTCACATTTCCCCCGGTGGTAATTTTTTCTTTTGAAGCAAAAGCTTTCACATCATACACATAAGGCAATGCCCATGCGGTAATGTCGTACGTAACAGAATCAGAAAGTTTTGACCTTGGCTCAAACAACACTTTCACCATAGCAGAACGGGGCTGATAAGCGCTGATGACGATATCATTGCTGCTTAACGAAAATGTTTCCTCTTTACCACTGTGATAATTATAGCCTTTGCCTGTTCCGCTTCCCGTACTGTATTGTATCCCGTTCTTGTCAAGCAGGTCGAGCAGTTTATCGATCCGCTGCACATCCTTTGCTTCATTCTTTATTACATAGGATTTGTATTCCCCCACCCCGTTGCTTACCGAATTATTAAAATATTTCCTGAACTCTTTGACCAGTTTGCCGGCATTCAGCGAAGCAGCTTCCACGGTGCTTAGTGAAGTAGTAAAATGGTGCATGGCCCGGTCTGCCAGGGTAAGTGTGTCGCCTTCTTCTGTCATCACAGCAAGACCTCCTGAAATACCACCCTGTTCGTAGGTCATACCGATAGATCCGTTAAAAGTAGGATAGGTATCTCCATAGGAAGGATAAAATAAATCAAACCTGATTTTGGTAAAGTAGAGCCAGTTATTGGCATCGAAATATTTTGCATTATTCTTACCGATCGTAGCCTGGAACTCCCGTTGCCAGGGGGTTATCACTTCATGAAATGGTTCAGCGGCAGGTGCGAAAAAGTAAGGCTCATTGTATCCCTGCTCATGGTAATCCACATGCACATGGGGCATCCATTGCAGGTATTGCTTCATGCGCTGACGGCTCTCTGCCTGTGTTTGCCAGGCCCAGTCGCGGTTCAGGTCGAAATTGTAATGATTGGTCCTTCCGGCAGGCCAGGGCTCCCGGTGTTCTCTTGCAAGACCGTTCGTGTTAAAATTTTCTCCAACTGCCGAATTAAACCAGTTTACATAGCGGTCACGGCCGTCGGGGTTCAGGCAGGGGTCAATGATCACCACGGTATTTTTCAGCCATTCTTTTGTTTTGCTGTCATTGGGATTGGCAAATGCATAAACGGCCAGCAATGCTGCTTCAGACGAAGCCGGTTCATTGCCATGTACATTATAACTCAGCCATACGATAGCGGGGGCGGTTTCTTCATTAGGTGCCACCCGATAGCTATCGGGTTTATCTCCGGAAAGATTGGCGAGGCGGAGATTATTCAGCCGGATGGTTTCAAGATTTCTGATATTCTCCGGTGAGGAGATAAAAGCCAGTAACAGCGGACGGCCTTCATTGGTTTCTCCGTACCGCTCCAGTTTCATGGCCGCCGTTGCAGTAGCAGCCACATGATCAAAGTAGTTCACCATTTTCCAGTGCGGGGTGAAACGGGCGCCAATTTTATATCCTATAAATTCTTCCGGCGATTTAAGCTGGGCCATGGTATAAATAGCACTGAAAGAAAACAGGAAAAGTACAAAGGCCTTGCGAAACATGTTCATTGAATTTACATGGAAAGATAGCAAACGGCTTCTGAATTAAATGCCTTTTTTGGTCAGCGGCAAATGCCTTTATTTGTGGTTGTGTCTCAGTTAAAATTCTGAAATTTAAGCATAAAACCACAGAGACCCCGGGGACACAGTGTTACACAGAGTTGCCTCCCTGTTTCTTTGTGTAACCCCTGCCGCAGCCTGCCCCGACAAAGGAGGGGTGGTTTAAAAAATCAAACTGATACACGACCTTATTTGTGTAGTTTTATTGAAGTCATTTATATTATCAAAAATGAGAAAGATATCGCCTAAACAGCTTTTTTCCTCTTTGCTATTCGCTGCTTTTTTTTCGTGCAATTCATCGCAACGATCAGCCACACCGGTCATTGCCATTGACCCCTAC
>JANNUI010000342.1:0-2437 GCA_031395125.1 Chitinophagaceae bacterium
CCCTACCAGAATGGCCTTTTCTTCTTTCTGTATTTTCTTTTTTTTGTCCAGCATGGTAAATAAAACTCCCCCCGATACATCGGGGGGAGCAAAATTAGTTAAACATAAATTGTAATGGGGAACATCAAAGTCCGCTCAGGGTCAGCCCGATTGAAAAAGGTCTTACTACGGGTCCGGATCCGTCTTTGAAAAGTGCGGTGACCTGGTAGCTGCCGAATAAACTGAAATGGCCGTAGCCAACTCTTCCCATAACACTTAGCCTGTTCTTATTGAAAAATTTAGTGCTGGATTCTTTCAGTGTATGGTCGCTGATGTTGTTGGCAGCTTTATCCTGGAATTTGGTGTTGCGGGTGTGGGCATTGATCATGGTGCCGACTTTAACGCCAATGGCAGCCTTCACCCCTTTTCCATGCAGCGGGTCGGCCGAAAAACGGAATTCAACAGGCGCTTCGAGATAGACGGTGGCCAGCTTTGTTTTTTTATAATGATTGGTGTCTGATACATTGGTGAAATAAAGGGAAGGGGTAAGGTCTTTAATGCCAATATGGGTTTGCGAGAAAAGGATATGGTCGCTGGCAATGCCGGGGCCTGCCGCAATACTCAGTTTAGGGTTGGTCTTGAACGGGAAATCAAAAAGAAAATAAACATTGAAGCTCTTGGATAAACCATTCTTGTTAATGGTGTCCGGGATGCCGTTCCAGCCAGCGTAACCAAACTGTAACATGAAATGATCGTTGGCCCGGTTGCTCATGTCGATCGGGGCTTTCTTTTTCTTGCCGGTTGCCGGGTTATCCTGCGAAAAAACAGCAGTGGCCATCAACACAAAAGGGAGCAGGGGTAAGATTTTCTTCATAATTTTTAGTAAAGGACAAAAGTATTTTTGTACCGGTTAACAAAAGGTTAAAGAACCTGATGGAATAAGGAATAAGAAATGAGAAATAAGAAAGTAAAGATCCACACCTTTCTTATTCCTTATTCTCCTGTTCCTTATTTCTTATTTACTGTGGACCCTGTAGGATTTGAACCTACGACCCCCTGATTATGAGTCAGGTGCTCTAACCGTCTGAGCTAAGGGTCCTGCTGGAAATAGTCAAAATATTTATGTTCTAAGAGCTTTCGAACCAACGACCCTCCCGAATGTAAACGTCGGGATGCTCTAACCGTCTGAGTGCCGACGCTTAGGTCGGCATCGAGACCGGCTTCGCCGCGTCTCGACTAAGGGTCCGGAGCTTTCCGTATATATCCATTAGATATACGCTGAAATTCTCTGAGGCGCAAAAGTAAAAAAATATTGCAGACAGGCAGAAGTTATTTCACTTCCTCAAAATCAATATAGTCACCGTCCTTTTCGCCGGCAGGAGAAGGCTTATTTTGGCTGTTTGTACTATTATTGGCCTGGTTCATCTGTTCCTGCATACGGCTGTGCATCTCCCTGAACCCCTTTTTGATCTTACGGCTGGCAATAAAAACCGGGATGACCAGTTTAAAGATGAACTGGTAAGCTATAATGATCAGGATAGCGTATAAAACGTATTTCACAAGGCAAAGATAAGCCGCTGCTTCGGCAGGTTACCGGTTTTTGGGGAGGCTTTACCGAATTATTAAGGCTGTGGTTTTGGGCGACTCATATTTGGTTGATATAGCCTCTTTCCATTACATTTGCAGCGGATATAGCAGTAAGAAGGGAACGAGGCCGTTCCCTTCTTCTTTTATACAGCATGAACGGAGCAGCTCAAATACAGGCAGTTGAACACATGATCACGGGGTTGATAAGCGGGGAATCCGGTCTGTTCCTGGTGGAGGTAAGGGTAAAACCAATCAATAACATCAAGGTGTTCATTGACGGCGATCAGGGTATCAGCATTGAAAAGCTGGTACATTACAACCGGAAGCTGTACAAGGAAATTGAGGAAGCAGGGATGTTCCCCAACGGCGATTTTTCACTCGAAGTATCATCGCCGGGGCTGGATGAGCCGCTGAAACTGCACCGCCAATACCTGAAAAACATTGGCCGAATCGCTGAAGTGATAACGGTAGACGGTATGAGGAAAGAAGGAAAACTCATCAGCACAACGGAACAGGAAATTGTACTGGAAGAGATAAAGGGGAAAGCGAAAAAAATGCCCGCCCGGATGAACCGTTCGGACGGGGAAACAACACAATACAGTATTCCTTTTGATGAAATAAAGACGACAAGAATACAAGTGAAATTTTAAATAAGCGGAGTCTGTCTCCCCTTCTCCTTGGAGGAGAAGGGGTAGGGGGATGAGGCCTAAAACAACAAAAATTCAGAGTAAATTTTAACCGTCAGTCCCGATCCTTCAGCTTACGCTCAGGACTATCGCGATGACTTCGTTCTCAAACTTTGTGTTATGGCAAGTATTAACCTGATTGAAGCTTTCCGGGATTTTAAAGAAGCGGAAAACATTGACCGCCC
>JANNUI010000348.1:0-2939 GCA_031395125.1 Chitinophagaceae bacterium
CGCATTCAGCAATCCTTTTCCGCGGATGATGCGGATATGCGGGGACTGTAGTTTTTGCAATTCAGCTCTTAACAAGTTACCCATGGCAGCTGCATTCTCCTCCATCTTTTCATCTTTTAATACCTGCAATGCTTTCATTGCTACTTTGCAGGCCAGCGGGTTGCCACCGTAGGTAGAGCCATGTTCGCCGGGTTTGATGGTGAGCATGATGGGGTCATCGGCCAGTACAGCGCTTACCGGCAGCATGCCGCCGCCCAATGCTTTACCCAACAGTAAAATATCCGGGCGCACATTTTCATGGTCGCAGGCCAGCATCTTACCAGTTCTTGCAAGACCTGTTTGAATTTCATCGGCGATGAACAACACATTGGCTGCTTCACAGATGGCTTTTGCTTTGGTGAGATAGCCATCATCAGGTACCAGCACACCGGCTTCGCCCTGTATGGGTTCCACTAAAAAACCGGCAACATTTTTATCTTCCAGCGCTTTGGCCAGCGCCGCTGTATCATTGTACGGAATGGAAATAAAACCGGGCATAAAGGGCCCGAAATTCTTTTTGGAGGACGGGTCGCTGCTGAAAGAGATGACGGTGGAAGTGCGGCCGTGAAAATTGCCATCGCATACAACGATGACAGCATTCCCGTCTTCAATGCCTTTCACTTCATAGCCCCAGCGCCGGCAGAGTTTGATACCGGTCTCCACGGCTTCCACGCCGGTATTCATCGGCAGCACTTTGTGGTAACCAAAAAAAGCAGTGATGTATTTGGCATATTCACCCAGCAGGTCGCTGTGAAAAGCACGGCTGGTAAGAGTGAGCTGCTGTGCCTGCTCTGTAAATGCCTGCAGGATGCGGGGATGGCAATGGCCCTGGTTGATAGCCGAATAACCGCTGAGAAAATCATAGTACTGTTTGCCATCCACATCCCAAACATGAACGCCTTTGCCGCGGCTGAGCACCACGGGAATGGGGTGATAATTGTGAGCCCCGTACTGTTCTTCGAGCTGCAGGTAATATTGAGTTGTATCACTCATGGAAATAGTTGTTAGCATAAAATGAAGAATGAGGAATAAGAAATAAGGAATAAGAAACTGGAAACACCGGTTCAGAAATGACCGGTCAGGCGATGTGTATCATCGGTGATTGAGCAGGTCGAGATTCTGCCGCAAAAAAGATATGTGGGAATGATGTTGGATGCTGTGAAATTTATCCGAAGAACCCCTTCGGGGATGCAAGATAGGGAAAAAAGGCACAAGGTACAAGGCACAAGAACCAAGACTCAAATAAACTAAAAGCTAAAAATCAAAACATTGTCCGTAGGGATATGGTGTTTATGATTTGGTGCTTTGGCTGTTATTCTTTGGTTCTTGTATCTTGGTTCTTGGTTCTTGTTTCTTGTATCTTGTTTCTTGGTTCTTGTTTCTTCTTTTTTGGTTCTTGTATCTTGAGATTTGGTTCTTAATTTTATACATGTCTTACACGGTTCCTGCGGGTACAAGAATTGGTCATGTACACCTGAAAGTGAGTGACCTGGAACGGTCATTGAAATTTTACCGTGACCTGCTGGGGTTTGAAGTGCAGCAGCAGTACGGCGGCAGCGCCGTGTTTATTTCCGCCGGTGGATACCATCATCATACCTGCCTGCCGGCAGGCAGGTCGGGCTGAACACCTGGCATAGCAAGAATGCCGGGCCTGCGCCGGTAAGGGCGGCAGGTTTGTATCATACTGCCATCTTATATCCCACCCGGAAAGACCTGGCTGTCGCATTAAAAAGGCTGATCGATGCAAACTACCCGCTGACCGGGGCTTCCGATCATGGCGTTTCCGAAGCCATATACCTGGATGATCCTGATCAGAATGGGGTGGAATTGTACCGGGACAAACCGCAGGAGCAATGGCCAAGGGATGCCGCCGGGAACCTGCAGATGGTAACAGAGGCGCTTGACCTGGATGCTTTACTTCAGCTGGCCGGATAATGTTCTTACAAAATAGTGCGGGGGAAATGACAACTGCAAGGGCTGCTCTCCAGGAAAAATGCCAAATACGGTACTGCCGCTTCCGCTCATGGAAGCATATAAAGCGCCGGAACTGTAGAGACAGTCTTTCAGCTCCGCAATTTCAGGTTGTTTTTCAAAGATCAGTTTCTCAAAATCGTTGTGCAGTTCATCTTTCCATCTTTCCGGGGGCAGCAGGATGATTTCCTTTATTGATTTTTCCGGCACCGCAGGTGTGATGTTTAGAAATGCCAGCCCGGTATCAATATGGATGCCGGGGTTTACGACCACGATCTGGTAAGCAGAAAGGTCCAGTTGCACTTCCCCGAGTATTTCGCCGCGGCCACTGGCATAGCAGGGTTTGTTGATGATGAAGAACGGGCAGTCACTGCCCAGTTCGTTGGCATACTTCAATAGTTGTTCCGTTGAGATCCCGAGGCCGAACATTTTATTCAGCAGTTGCAATGTGAATGCCGCATCCGCACTACCGCCGCCAAGGCCTGCACCGGAAGGAATAGTTTTATGCAGGTGTATTTTTACTTTGGGCAGGTTTGGAAAATCTTTTTTCAGCAGTTTGTATGCTGTTACACAAAGGTTGGAAGTTGGATCGCCTTTTAATTCAGCGCCGGATATGGAGAATGGGAAAGAAGAGCTTCTTTCATGCGGGCCCAGTGGAATTATCTCCAATGCATCAGTAAGTGGAAGGGGATAAAATATGGTCTCCAGGTCGTGGTAACCGTCCGTTCTTTTGCGGAGGATATAAAGTCCTAAGTTAATTTTGCAATTGGGAAAAACTATCACGGATTAAAGGATTTAAAGGATTGAATCATGGATTAAAGGATAAAAGGTCTATTGGGTCGGCAATACCGGGAAAAGAAGAGGCTGTCTTAAAAGTATTTTCAACACGGAGATACGGAGAAACAGAGTTACACAGAGCATTGATTCCC
>JANNUI010000034.1:0-5066 GCA_031395125.1 Chitinophagaceae bacterium
CATACATCAAGTCAAAATATTCATTGATATTGGGGTTTGGTTTAAGCGCAATTACTTTTTCGAGAAGCAATACCTGTTTTTCCCATATTTTTCTTTCCTTAAAATAAGCAACTCCTTTTTTCAAAAATTCTACTTTATCCGCTACGGTTGTATCCAATTCGGCCCCCTGGGTGTAATTCACATAAATTTCATCTGGTGAACCTCCGGTTTGAGACATAATATCTGCTCTTAATTTATGATCTCTTGAGACGTAGTCATCAGGGTTTTTATAAACAAAGAACATATCGCTGTATTTCTTGGCATTTTCATAATCCCCCTTATCAAAATATGCGTAAGCCAGCATACGGTAAACTTTGGGTTTTGTACTCTTGCCTGTATTGGCAACAACAGTTTCCCCTTTGGTTATGGCACAATCAATATTCTTCCTGGCATAGCAAAGCTGCCCGTACAGGAACTGATCCTGAATATCTGATTCCGGCAGTTTACTGTCAATGTATTTTTGCAGGTACCCTTCAGCTTCATCAAATTTTGCCCTGTAGAAGTAATAATAGAAGAGCTCATAATAAGCTGCGGTGAATTTGGGATCCTTCGCAATGGCCTCATTCAGGTATTGCATTACCAAGTCCCAGTTCTTTTGAGATTCGAAAAGCTTTGCCAGGCGGAAACTGGCCACTGCAAAACCCGGGTTCGCTTCCAATGCTTTTTTATACGTGGTAAATGCCGGGCCGCCGCCACTGCCCTCGCCTGCCTTGCGGTAAGCATTGCCAAGCTGTAATAGTGTTTCTGTGTTTTTAGGATCTTTCATGGCGGCGTCTTCCAGCAGTTTTACGGCATATTTATGATCCCCTGTCTTTGCATCAGTGATAGCCCGGCCGATGGCTGTCGCTATCACAGGATCATCTCCCTTTTTATTCCGGGTCATGGTCAGCGCCGTTTCAAAATGCTGGCGGGCCTCATCGGGCCTGTCTGCCATCAACTCCACATGGCCCATCCCCACTTTGATCAGCGGGGCGCCATTGGTGGTCTGCAGCGCTTTTTCGTACACAATGCGGGCAGCGGCGATCCGGGATTTCATGATCTCATCCGTTTCGAGTTTTGCCTGACCCAGCCAGTAAATCGCATTAATGTCGTTAGGATTGACCGCGAGTATTTTTTCAAATACACCTGTGGCATTCTTGATCCTGCCCGCATACAGGTGGTTCATCCCCTCCTGGATGGTCTGTGCTTTAACGCCGGACATCAGCAAGAGCCCGATCGTTAAAAATGTGATAGTGGTTTTCTTCATTTTACATCTTCTTTTAAAGGTTGTAAATATAAATAAGTCCTTTCTTTACTCCTTCAGCTTTGCCGGCCTGATCCCGAAATTTTTTTGGGCGGGTATCAGGTAAGCCCTCCTGAAGATCAACTGTCCGGTCTCTCCGCTCATAAAGTTTGCAAATGCCGTTCCAAGTCCTTTGTAGTTTTCCTTAAGTATATAAACCAAATCCCGTACCATTGGGTAACGCCGCAGATAAATATTTGCCTGGTAAGCTTTTACAAATTTTCCGGGCTGGTCGGTGCTTTCCAGCGAGGCTATTCTAACTTTTTTCAAAAAACTCATTTGTGCCGTGTCCTCCGGGTTGCCTATCCAGCTGATGCCGATCAGACCTATGACCCCCGGGTTTTTAGAGACATAATCGATCACCCCTTCGCTGCTGCGGGCCGCCATGGCGGCTGGGGTAAGGGAATCGCCCCGCAGCACAGAATCGATGATAAAACGTACCGTACTGGTTGCTTTCACCCCGTCAAACACAGGAATTAAACTTTTCTTAAATTTTCCTGTGAGGATTTCCCTGATATCCTGCATGGTGAAGAGTGAATCAGGAGATGAGGGGTGAACTATGACCGCTATTGCATCCAGCGCCAGCGTCATGCTGCGGAGTTGTTTCTTTAAGGTATCTGCAATGAACTCTTTCTCGTCTTCACTGGCCTTCCGGGTGGCAATCACCATCTTTACTGTATCCACCGGCAGGTCTTTCAGGCATTCGGCTTCTGGTTTATAATCCACCAGGATCCGGGTATCCGGATGCTGCGATTCATACACCAGCACCTGCTGGTCAATGATTGGTTTGAAAGATTCATCGGCGCTTACATGAATGGTGCCCCTGTATTTATTATCGGGCAGTTCATCCTGCTGCTCATCATACGATTTGCAGGAAGCCAGCAGCAATAAACATACTATTCCCGCTGCACACCCGATCCTTCGGCTAACGCTCAGGACTATCGGGTTCAGGTTTCTCCGTATATACCGGGTGATCATTTGAAATATCTTTTTTTATACCCCCTGTAGATGCGCCAGGTGCCATACAGCAGGCAGAGGCTGCCAAATATTTTTTCCAGCCCATCGGGCTTGCCGAGTCTTTCATTCAGGGGAAAATCTCCCAGCTGGCCACGGAACAGGAAGAACAATCCCAGCAAAAAAATGAGCATGCCCATGCCATAGTCCATCAGCGATTTCATCTGGGTCAACTGGTTCCGTTTCTTTTTTTCATATTCTTCAAACATCGGCAGTAATTTTTCTGACAAATCGTCCCCGGCAAAAGCTGTTTGCCAGGGACGAAAGATGTACGGCAAATTATTAAAATTTTATTACTCAGGCCCCACAAATGTTACCGGTATCATATAGCTCACATCCACATGTATCCCGTTTTGCAGGGCAGGCATCCAGCGGGGCATTTTTTTACATACCCGCAGCACTTCCTGGTCAAACTCAGTTCCGCCGCTGGTCACTATTTCAAAGCTGTTCACAACACCGTCCTTTCCCACCCTGAACTTTATTTTTACCACTTTCTTTTCGCCTGTTTCCAGGTCTTCTGGTGCATTCAGGTTTTTGGTCAGGAACTTATGCAGCGCTGCCGGACCGCCGGGAAACTGGGGGTCCAGCTCCACCGGGATGAATTCTTTGAGAACTTCCGGCACCGGGCTGATCACCAGGCCATTGCCTGTTCCGGGGTTTTCCGGTGCTTTTGCTGCCCCGTTATCGGTCTTGCCGGTTATATTTTCTGCTCCCGGTTGTTTATCCTTCAGGTTTTCTATGGAGGTAACAGGGCTTTTTACCAGGTTATCTTTTTTGATATCGATCCGGCTGGTGAATTTCACCTGCGCTCTTTTCACTGCAGGCTTCTGTTTGACCGGTGCCTTGAGCGGTTCTTTTATTTTTTCTTTTGGTAATACATATTCCTTCAACACAATCCCCTCATCTTTCTTTACTACGATAACTGTCTTTTCCGTTCTGTTCATCATAGCAAGGAATATCAAAAGAAAAACAACAGCTAACCCGGCACCAAGGGCAGTAAGTAATCTTGCATCGTATGTTTTTCGCAGTGCATAGGCGCCATAATCCTTATTGCGGTGCTCGAAGAGAATATCGAGCAAACTGGACTGCATAATTTCGTTGTTTGTCATGGTGGTGCGTTTGATCATTAAGATGCATTGGAAAAGCGAATCCATAACGGGCCGGTGGCCTGTGGACTGCTGACTGCCAACTGCCCGCTGAACATTATATTTGCTTTATGAAGATCCTGATGGTTTGCCTGGGTAACATCTGCCGCAGCCCGCTGGCGGAAGGCATACTGCAGGACAAAGCATTTAAGGCAGGTTTAACATGGAGCATCGAAAGCGCAGGCACCAACAGTTATCATACCGGCGAACCGCCGCATCCGCTCTCTCAAAAAGTGGCGAAACTGAATGGTATTGACATCAGCCGGCAAAGGGCAAGAAGGTTCAGGGCAGAAGATTTTGTAGTTTATGATAAGATCTATGCGTTGGCCAACGATGTGATGGACGATATAAAAAGAATGGCCGGTAAAAAATTCGATACTCGTAAAGTTAACCTGTTGATGAACGAACTTTATCCCGGGAAGAATATGGATGTACCGGATCCCTGGTACGGGCCGGAACCCGGTTATCACGAAGCTTATAAGCTGATTGAACGGGTTTGCGAGAAAATTATTGAAAAAAGCCTGGGAAGTATTGCCGATAATAACAATAGCGGGTTATTTCAGAAACCTTTAATTCATAAACTCTAAATACCCCTTTAGGGGATAGGGGCATGACTAAACCATCATTACCACAGGGAACAAGGGATTTCGGGCCGGATGTGGTGCGAAAGCGAGGCCTCCCCAAACCCCTCCGCAAGAGGGGCTTTAGAACCCTAAAGTTTAAATAGTAAAAAAAGATGACTAAACCATTATTACCTCAGGGAACAAGGGATTTTGGACCGGATGTTGTACGAAAGCGAGGCCTCCCCAACCCCTCCAAAGGAGGGGCTTTAGAAACATCTTTAAATTTGAAATAAGATTAATAAATGCCAAAAGTTACTGCAAGTATACCACAGGGTACTAGAGATTTTGGACCAGAAGTTGTTCGAAAACGAAACTATATTTTTAATACTATTCGTTCAGTTTTTGAACTATACGGTTTTGAGCCTTTGGAAACACCTGCCATGGAGAACCTGGATACATTGATGGGGAAATATGGCGAAGAAGGCGATAAACTGATCTTTAAAATTCTCAACAACGGGCTTGACAATAAAGAAAAGGAAAAACAAATCAGAGAAGACTTTGAAAAAGTATTACAGGGAAAAAATGTAAAGGGTATTACTGATAGGGCTTTGAAGTATGACCTGACCATCCCCTTTGCCCGTTATGTGTCCATGAACCACCAACAGCTTACTTTCCCTTTTAAGCGTTACCAGATACAACCGGTATGGCGGGCAGACCGGCCGCAGCGAGGAAGATACCGGGAGTTTTACCAGTGCGATGCGGATGTGGTGGGTAGTACTGCTTTGCTGAACGAAGTGGAACTGGCAACTATCTATATTACCGTATTTGCAAAACTGGGGATCGTTGCTGAAATAAAGATCAATAACAGGAAGATCCTTACTGCGCTGGCGGAACTATGTGGCGGCGCTGATAAAATGAATGATATTGCTATTGTAATTGATAAACTGGATAAGATCGGTTTATCGCCTTCTTCGCCATATTTCCCCATCAATGTATCCAGGTTCTCCATGGCAGGTGTTTCCA
>JANNUI010000044.1:0-2590 GCA_031395125.1 Chitinophagaceae bacterium
CCTTCTTCCATATCTTTTATTATCTGCGCCGGGTCTTCTGTTCTCGGGTTATCGCTTGTAAAAATGGCTTTGTCACTGTGCTCACAGGCTGCTTCAGCCATCAGGGGCCTTTTGGTCCTGTCTCTGTCGCCTCCGCAACCCACCACCGTTATTACCTGCTCAAATCCTTTTCTCAGTTTCCTGATCGCTGCGAGTACATTCAGCAAAGCATCCGGTGTGTGTGCATAATCCACGATCGCCATCACTTTGTCCTTTGGAGAAATGATATAATCAAATCTTCCCTCCGCCCCGGTCAGCTCACTCAATGCCGTCAGCACTTCCTGCTTATCTTCTTCCAGGCTGACCGCTGCCCCGAACACTGCCAGCAGGTTGTAGGCATTGAATTCACCGATCAGTCTGAAATGCACTTCCATCTCATTCACGGTCATCAACAAACCACCGAGACTGTTATCCAGGATCTTTCCTTTAAAATCAGCCAGCGTTTTCAGGCTATAGAAATATTTCTTTGCCTGTGTGTTCTGGAGCATCACCATCCCTCTTTTATCATCTGCATTGCTGATGGCAAAGGCTGATGATGATAAGGAATCGAAAAACGATTTTTTCACCCGGATATATTCATCAAATGTTTTGTGATAATCCAGGTGGTCATGGGTGATATTGCTGAATATCCCTCCTGCATACTCCACACCGGTAACCCGGTGCTGGTGCAGGGCATGTGAACTCGTTTCCATGAACACATGACTGCAGCCTGCATCCTCCATCTGCATCAGCAACCGGTTCAGGCTGACAGCATCCGGTGTTGTATGCGTAGCGGGTATCACTTCAGCACCGATCATGTTCTCCACCGTGCTTATCAGTCCGCATTTATATCCCAGTCTTGTAAAGAGCTTATATAATAATGTTGCAATAGTTGTTTTACCGTTTGTTCCTGTTATGCCCACCAGTTTCAGTTTCTCCGACGGCTTTCCAAAAAAATTGTGTGCCATATAGCCGGCAGCCGCAGCGCTGTTTTCCACCTGCACATAAGTAAGTCGGGAGTCGCGAATCGGGAGCAGGGAGCCCTCGTGCACAATCACTACTGCGCCATTTTCAATGGCTTTCTCAATGAACTGGTGCCCGTCTGCCGCTGTTCCCCTTACCGCCACAAATACGTTCCCGGGTCTTATCTTCCTTGAATCGATCTGGATATCACTTACTTCCACTGATGTACTTCCCACAACTGACCTGATCGCCACTTTATATAGTACATCCTGTAATAACACGTTAGCCTGGTCGTTTATACATTAACTCAAATCCAGTATCACCGTTATCCCCTTTGCCAGTTGCGTACCTGGTGAAATGGATTGCAGGCTCACTTTACCTCTTCCCCTCACTGAAACCTTTACACCCATATTCTCAAGCAGGTACAATGCATCTTTCAAACCCATTCCCCTCACATTTGGCATTACCTGTTTGCGAACAGGTGCTGATTTAACTATGGTCCGATAATCTTTTGCATAGACTGTGCTCCATTCATGCTGTAGCGCAGAATCTGTATACGGGACCTTTAATGAACCCAATACTTTCTTTATATCATTGGCTGCTCCCGCGTAGAAATAAGCGGAACTGTCTTTTACCGCAGCATAGGGAGAAGAGGTTTTCCCTTCTACATACATGGCATGGAGCTTTGTGGCGATCTCCCGGAATACCGGTGCTGCGAGCGTTCCGCCATAGTGTGATGCTGCATGTGCTTTCGTACGGATGACGACAATACAGGTGTACTGCGGCCTGGCAGCCGGGAAGTAACCCACAAATGTTGCCTGGTAAACACCGTGTGCATACTTTATAGAGCCATCGGATACATGGGCTGTTCCTGTTTTACCGGCTACTGCAAATGGCACTCCTTTAAAAACTCGGGTGGCTGTCCCATCAATCACCGCAGCTTCCATGGCGCTTTGGGCCGCCTGTACCACTTCAGGTTTACAAATATTTTCTTCAATTACTGTCGGTTGAAACTCTTTGGTAATGATGCCATTGGTCTGCACACTGTTGACCAGGTACGGTTTCATCATACGGCCGTTGTTGGCAATCGCATTGTATAATGTCAGTGTATGCAGCGGGCTTACCTGTAATCCATAACCAAAACTCATCCACAGCATGTTTCCTTCAGCACTGCCTTTTTGGTCAAGCGGCGCCATAGTGGGTTTGGGTACATCAGATAAATCAATGGGTGATTTTGTATCCAGGCGAAACCGGTGTAAATATTCTTTTAATTCAGCGGGCTTCTGTGCAAATGCTTTGTACGCCAGTTTGCTCATGCCTACATTGGAGCTGTGTGCAAAACAATCTTTTACAGACAGTATGGTTCTTGGAGATCTTTCAGCATCGGTCACCACCTTCGTACCTACCTGCGCCCGGCCAGCAGCGCCTACTTCCACCATATCATCGATCTTGCTGCTGCCTTTTTCCAGCACAGATAACAAGGTGGCCAGCTTGATCGTTGAGCCGGGTTCAGTTGCCCTTAATGCATAGTTATCATCCTCCCAATAAGAGCCATCCGGCCGGCGGCCAAGATTAGCCATTGCTTTGATCTTGCCGGTGCTTGTTTCCA
>JANNUI010000059.1:0-2650 GCA_031395125.1 Chitinophagaceae bacterium
ATCATCAACGAACTGGGCGAGGACCGGGAGCATTACTTCAATGCCATTGCGCCTCCCATTATCCAGACCAGCAATTTTGCTTTTAAAAAAGTTGCTGACCTGACTCATGCGTTTGAAGATGAGATGGGTGGTTATCTCTACAGCCGCGGACTCAATCCAACCGTTGATATACTTCGTAAAAAATTAGCTGCGTTAGACGGGGCGGAAGATTGTTTGGTATTCAACAACGGGGCGGCGGCCATCTTTGCCGGCATTTTTGCCAATATCAAATCAGGCGACCATATAGTTGCAGTGGCCAAACCCTATACCTGGGTACAGCGGATGTTTGATGTGATACTGCCGAGGTTTAATGTGACGGTTACTTACATTGACGGAACTGAGATCGATAACTGGTGGAAAGCCACAACGACCAACACCAGCTTCTATTATCTTGAATCACCGAATAGCTGGGATTTTGCCCTGCAGCCCATCCGCGAGGTGGCAGCATTGGCTAAATCAAAGAATATTACTACACTGATAGATAACAGCTATTGTACACCATTGTATCAGAAGCCCATTGAGATGGGAATTGACATGGCGATGCAGACAGCGACGAAGTATATCGGTGGCCACAGCGATACCCTGGGCGGGGTGCTGAGCGGCAGCCATGCCATGATGAAAAAAATATTTGACAGCGAGTACCTTAATATAGGAAGCGGGATCCAGCCCTTCAATGCCTGGTTACTGATCAGGGGATTGAGGACGCTGCCTGCACGGATCGAGCGGATCACCCGGACAACTGCTGAACTGGTGAGCTATATGAAACAGCACTCCAAAGTGGAAGCCGTACTCTTTCCTTTCGATGAAAATTTTCCGCAATACCAATTGGCCAAAGCGCAAATGAAAAACGCCTGTGGCCTGTTCACATTTACTTTAAAAACAAGGAAGAGAGAAGATATAGTAAAATTCTGCGAATCCCTGCAGCATATCATGATGGCAGTAAGCTGGGGCGGGCATGAAAGCCTTGTGATACCAAAATGTGCGGGTTTGAAACCCGGGGAATTTGACCCCGGCAATAAAGAGCACCGTTATATCCGGATGTATGCGGGACTGGAGGATGCCGGGTATCTGATTGCTGACCTTGAGCAGGCTATATCTTTTGTGTAAAGCGGGGTATCCAAAATTATTACTGCTAATAATCACTCATTTTGCGGGGGGGTAAATTCCTTATACTTTCAATATCAACATCAGTACAGTTAAAGGCATTCTTTATTTTCTCCTGCAAATTGTTATTTATTTCTTTTTCTTTTCCAGCTTTGAATACCCGGGTTGACTTATACCAATTAATGAAGCGGCCTGTTTTTGTGCAAGCCCTTTCCGGTTTCTCAGGAGTCTTAAGGTTTCACCGCTAATCATAGCCGCTCGTACCAGGTAAAATTATTGTACCTATGCGGAAAGGGCAATACTACTTTCGTGGTATTTTAGTTAAAAAGGGGGTTATAAAATATAACCATGTACTTGATTGTTCGTAGCAAAAAAAGAACCAACTTTAAAATCATTACCAGTAAACCTTTATCTGATGGCTGCCACACTGGAAAACATAGTTGGCCGCTGGCTCCGCCGGATGACTATAAGTGTATCCCCTCATTTTCTGCGGGAGAAACTGCAATCACACCCGGATTATCCTTCCCTCTGCTCCATCTCAGATCTATTAGACGAACTGCAGATAGATAATGCTGCTTTGCAGATAGATAAAGACAGGCTGCGGGAAGCGCCCCTGCCCTTTTTGGCGCATGAGGCGGCGAAGACTGAGTTTGTTATCATTTATGATATTGAAAAACTGATGAAAGCCAACCCGGAGTTTGAAAAAACCTGGAACGGCACCGCCCTGCTGGCCGAAAAACCTGAAGACTGGCATCACCCGGAAAATGTAAAATACCTTGCTGCTGAAAAAAGATCCCGTCAAAAGCTGCTGGCTGTTGTATTATTTTTAACCGGGCTTGCCCTTCTTTCCCTGCTGAACGGTTTTTCCTGGCAACTGATGGCCCTGCTTGCGGCTTCCTTTGCCGGGCTGGCCATTGCCACCCTGATAGTGCAGCATGAGCTGGGCATAACCAATGAACTTACTGAAAAACTTTGCGGCACAGGCAGCGATACCGGCTGCGATGCATTGATGAACTCCAAAGGCAGCCGTATCGGCAAATGGCTGAACTGGGCCGATGCCGGTATCATTTATTTTGCAGCTTACATCTTGCTGCTGGTTACAACTCTATATACCGGCAGTAATGTTTCGCTGCTGGCAATTCTTTCTGCCGCTGCCGTACCTTTTACTTTATTCTCATTGTTCTACCAGTGGCGGGTGGTTAAGAAATGGTGCAGGCTTTGCCTGCTTACAGTGGCAGTGCTGTTGGTACAGGCTGCTGTCACCCTGAGCCTGTCGGGGGGTGAACTATTGCAACCCATTTCATTCGACAACTTATTGATGGTGGCTTTTCTTTTTACCGCTGTAAGCGCAGCCTGGCTTTTACTAATAAAACCAGCCTTACAAAAAAACAAACAACTGCTCACCGAAAAATTCTCCTTACTACGGTCTAAAAACAACCCCATCATCTTTGAAACCCTTTTGCAACAACAGCGCCGGGTAGATACCACCCTCTTTGAGGATGACCTG
>JANNUI010000350.1:0-2414 GCA_031395125.1 Chitinophagaceae bacterium
GGGTTTACAAAATAAAAATAAGGGGGTTTACTTAGCTGACAAGTCCAAATGGCCTTATGTGGAAAACTTGAGAAGGGTTAAGAGATGCTGGCAGAGGCTGTCCCAAAAGTTGATAAAAAGGGAACTCAACGAACACAAAGAATGACACCAACCTGCCTGCCGGCAGGCAGGGAACACAACATATTGCTTATGAAAAATAACTTTTTCGTACCCCCGTGTTACTTACTACTTTCAAGACAGCTTCTCTATTTAATCTTCATTTTCCGGTCTCTCTTCCGCTTTGCCATATAATCCGTCACGGCTTTTTTGGTAGTAAGCCAGTTGCGGCCTTCTTTATGTGCATCTATTTTTCCCTGCCGGGCCAGCAGACTCAGGTATTCCTGCCCGTAGGGCAACTGCTCCTCCTCTACCAGGCTGCTGATGGATAAATAATCATCATAGCCATTCCCCGGCATGGCGCCAACATAAATATTTAGCATCCTTTCCAATGCCTGCGCCATCAGCAGGCAAAGCTTTGCGTAATCGCCATTATTGGCCTGGTTCAACGCTTCATAATACCTGGAGCGGTCATGCTTTAAGATAATAGCAGGCGGAAACCCCTTGCGGATCAGTAACAGGTTCATGGCCAGCCGCACGGTACGTCCATTGCCATCAAAGAAAGGATGTATCCATACAAAGCGGTGGTGAAATACAGAAGCCAGTTCAATATCATTGAAGCCGGAAGGGTTTTTATTTACATAATCCACCAGTTCATCCAGCAGGCCGGATACTTTGGCAGCATTGGGCGGGGTAAAGTTGGCGCCGGTAATACGAACGCTGCTATTTCTTAAACGGCCCGCAAATTCATCTTCAATGCTCCGCATCACAATGCCATGCAGCGTAAGTATATCCATGCTGCGCAAAACATATTTATCATTGACCAGCTTATATAAATGACCAATGGCCTTCTCATGATTATATGCTTCAAAATGCTCCCGCAATGATTTGCCTTTGATGGTGATGCCATCCAGCAAAACCATCTTGGTTTCCCGCAGGCTCAATGTATTGCCTTCAATGCCGTTGCTGTTGTAGGTCCATTCAACAGTAATGTCCTCTCGTATCCGTTGCAGGGCGATGGCAGGCAAAGGACGGCTCTTTTGTATGACCGATCTTTTTTCATAGAGTCTTTCATACAATACCTGTAATTCAGAAGTAGCTGATATTTCAGGATTCCATTTCACCCCACAAATATACACTAATATCGGATAAAATGAAATTATTTTTTATCCGATATTAAGATAAGACACATTATTTTGCCGGAAGGCGGTATGGGAGGCCTCCCCTTTTAAGCATTTCGCTTCGAAGGAGCATTCGGCCTCCCCCATTTGCATTTCGCTTCGAAGCGGCATCGGTTTTCAATCCCCCCTCACAAGGAGTGGGGATTGAGGCGTGACCGTTAAAGATATTCACTACATAGCCATTTAATAGTGAGTCATTGAATAAACAAAAACCATTTCCACCATAGGGTTCTAAAGCCCCTCCTTGCGAGGGGTTTGGGGAGGCCTCATTTTACGAGTGAGATACATAAATGAGTCTTGAGTCGGGAGTCGGGAGTCAGGTGCCGGCCTCTGTGTGGCTCGGTATCTCTGTTACTCTGTGTTGAAGAATACAGGTTGGCCACGAATTACACGAATGGCACAAAGAAATACAATTGAATACAAATTGGATTGCCTCCGGCAAAGATGAATACCGTGTTGGCCACAGATGAACACGAATTTGAACAGATGAAAGCAGGCTAATGAAAGGTTGAGTATTCTTTATATTTAGTATTTACAAAGTATAAACGACTTAAAGCCCCTCCTTGCGAGGGGTTTTGGGAGGCTTCATGTCGGGAAACAAAGCCGATACCAGCATCAGCAGCGAGGCCAGCAGCAACAGCCAGATACCGCTTTTCTTCACCGGGCATTCGCCACCATGGCAGGCGGCGATGAAAAGGAAATTGCGGATGGCCCAGCCCAGGTTCAGCGCCACCACTGGCAGGTTGGCCCGTTTGGCCCATACCCTCGGTATCAAATGGAAAATGAGAAAGAATGCAGTCAATACAAAGTGGAAATAACCCGGCTTGCCATAATTGGTGCCGCGGGCATCAATGCCGCTTACTGTGATCTGGCGGCTTTCAATGACCACCCAGGGAATGAAGCAGGAAAATACGAGTAGTGCTGCAGCCGCCAGCCCGATCCATTTCATGTAGCGCATAAGAAAAAATTATAAAGGGCCGCAAGATAAAAAACACAGCCAGCGCAGCCAACTTAATTCAGCTTTCCCCGTACAGTTTCAGCACAGGTTCCCGCAAGGCCGCCGCTGCATCAGTGCAATAAAAGTAAATCCTATCTGCAATGGCCCCCGGTGTTACCCATTTACTGAAATCAGCGGCC
>JANNUI010000096.1:0-4666 GCA_031395125.1 Chitinophagaceae bacterium
GCTGAAAGGGGATATGAAAAGCCCGATCCTTTGTTTTGTAGGCCCGCCGGGTATCGGTAAAACATCGCTGGGAAAAAGTATTGCCGGCGCCGTCGGCAGAAAATATGTGCGGCTCAGCCTCGGCGGTCTGCATGATGAAAGCGAGATCAGGGGCCACCGGAAAACCTATATCGGCGCCATGCCGGGAAGGATCCTGCAATCCATCCGGAAAGTAAAATCATCCAACCCGGTGATGATACTGGACGAGATCGATAAAGTGGGCAATGATTTCCGGGGCGACCCTTCCTCTGCCTTGCTGGAAGTGCTGGACCCCGAGCAGAACCATAGTTTCTATGATAATTACCTGGAGATGGAATATGACCTGAGCAAGGTCCTGTTCATCGCCACGGCCAATAATGTACAGAACATACAACCGGCGCTGCGGGACAGGCTGGAGATCATTGACCTGAGCGGTTATGCCGTGGAGGAGAAGATGGAAATTGCCAAACGGCACCTGTTGCCCAAGCAGAGAGAACTGCATGGATTGAAGAGCAGCTATTTCAAGGTTTCTGATAAAGTGCTGGAGAAGATCATACAGGACTATACAAGAGAAAGCGGCGTAAGGGAACTGGACAGGCAACTGGCCTCCATCATGCGGCGCCAGGCCAGGCAATTAGTATTGAAGGGAAAACTGAAAGCAACGGTAACAGCCGGGGATATAGAAAAGATACTCGGTAAACCAAAATACAGCAACGATATTTATAAAACAGCCAACATGGCCGGTGTGGCCATTGGATTGGCATGGACCTATGTTGGTGGTGAAATTCTTTTTATCGAAACAAGTTTGAGTGATGGCAAAGGTGAATTGAAACTGACAGGTAACCTGGGTAATGTGATGAAAGAAAGTGCCAGCACAGCGCTGACCTACCTGCAATCCAATGCGCAGAAGTATAAACTGGATGCCAAACTCTTTGAGAAGAAAAACATTCATATCCATGTACCCGAAGGGGCGGTACCCAAGGACGGCCCCAGCGCCGGGATCACGATGATGACGGCCATTGCCTCTGCGCTGACAAGCAAGCGGGTAAAACCTTTCCTTGCCATGACCGGTGAGATAACCCTTCGTGGACAGGTGCTGCCCGTGGGCGGCATCAAGGAAAAAGTGCTGGCCGCCAAAAGGGCCGGGCTGAAAGAGATCATTCTCTGCTGGCAGAATGAGAAAGATGTGCTGGAGATAGAATCGGAATTTATCAAAGGAATAAAGTTCCACTATGTAAAGAACATGAGCCAGGTGCTTGAGATGGCGCTGGTAGAATAGTGGTCTTCCTAAGCCCGAAGGGCTTTAATTTGAATAACCCCTGATGCAGTCAGGGGGAGTGGAGCAGGAGTGATCCCCAACCCCGAAGGGGTTGAATACAGGAAAGATAATGTATGAGTTACCGACAGATATATTACCAGGTTGTATTTGGAACTAAACACCGCAAGCCAGCAATTCCTGACGTTCATTGTACAGAACTCTACCGGTATATTCATGGAATAATAAGCAATAAGAATTGCAAGCTTTACTGTATAAACGGGGTTGAAGACCACTTGCATATTTTCTCTGACCTGCATCCGTCAGTATGCCTTTCTGACTTTGTAAAGGATATAAAAGTTGCGAGCAGTGTGTGGATGAAAGCAAACGGTAAATTTCCTGACTTTGAAGGCTGGCAGGATGGCTATGGGGCTTTCACCTATTCCGAAAGAGAAAAAGATATGATAATTAACTACATTAAGAAGCAGAAGGAACATCATAAATCAGAAACTTTTTACGATGAGTTTAAGCGGTTACTGATAGAAAACGGAATTGAGTTTGATGAGAAGCATTTACTATAATTGCTAATTGTTCAACCCCTTCGGGGTTGCCCGGGGTTTTCCTTGCATTGTCCGTGAGTTTCACTCACGGTTACGGGTGTTTAAGCCCTTCGGGCTTTTCGTATAGGATTTATCCCTTTTGGGCGACAACGGGGATAGGGCGGGGGTGGGTTTGTAAAATTGATGTATGCGGCATAAATATCTTTACCAAACTCTTTCAATAAATTTTCTTCCATTTTTTTTCTGAGAAGCTGGCAATCCAAAATAGTAACATGAGTGTCTTTTCGACATTTTCTGTATTCAATTAGGTAGTTATTCAAAAAGAGGTAAAGCCTGTTTATAACAGAATCCCCGGGTTGACATTTGCATCTGCTTGTAATTATATTACTTATCCTGATATTGATTTTTGATTGTACAGGTGTGTCTACTGGCAGTTGTCCATTCACCGTAATAGATAGAATAGTAAATAAAATAAAACTGAGAGGTATCCGTTTCACAGGGGTTCGATTGATTTAGCTGAAGAAAGTTTATTTTCACAGTAAATAATGTTTGTGCGTAGAATAATTGTTGTTTTTACATTATTTGTTTGCTGTAGAAGTTCCGCCCAAACCCTTGGCGGCAATGCTGTTTTTAATTTTCTAAAGCTTCCCAACACTCCCCAGCTTACTGCCCTTGGCGGCGTCAATGTTTCTCATACTTCCAATGATGTTGGCCTGGCATTTAATAACCCGGCCTTGCTGAAGCCATCCATGCATACGCAACTGAATGCTGTGTTCAACAGTTTTTATTCGGGTATCAAAGTCTATCATCTTTCGCTGGGCTACCGGAATGAAAAGCTGAAAACGAATTTTCTGTGGGGATTGAATTATTTCAATTACGGCAATACCACTGAAACGGATGCCTCGGGCAACATTCTGGGAAAGTTCCGGCCAACGGACTGGGTAATGCAAATTTCTGCATCACGGAGTTATTTGCAGAACTGGAACTACGGGGCTACCCTGAAATTCATCAGTTCCAATTACGGTCAATACAGTTCCAATGGGATAGCGATGGATGTGGGGCTGTTGTTCCGGGATACGGCCAAACATTTTTCAGCTTCCCTGTTGATAAAGAATATGGGCTTCCAATTGAAAAAATATGAAGGCGCTGATGCAGATGACCTGCCTTTCGATCTGCAGATCGGCATCAGCAAACGCCTGGAAAAAGCGCCGTTCGGGTTTTCCCTCACCGGGCAGCGGGTACATCATTTCAATATCCGGTATGATGATACCAGCTTCAATAATGAGAACGGGTTTCCCAATGCTTCAGTTAAAAAATTCACGGCCGGAAAGCTATTGGATCATTTGGTGATCGGCAGTACTATTTATTTTGGCGACCGGGTGGAGTTCAACCTTGGCTATAATTTCCTTCGCAGAAGGGAGCTGAACGTAGGTAGTGATGCCAATGGCCTCAATGGATTTTCACTGGGTGCAGGGGTGATGCTGGGCAAAATGCAAATACGATATGCAAGGGCTTACTACCAGAATAACTCTGCTTACAACCAGCTTGGGCTGAACCTGAAGTTGAATCAATACTTTGGCCTTGGAAAATTTGGGCAGAAGATCGGCTGGTAACGATCATGAGCTACGAACTGTAAGTTTCTACCCACTTCCCACTCCCCACTAGCCACTAGCCATTAGCCATTAGCCACTTCCCACTCGCTACTACCCAATCAACTTATACACTTCAAATGCTTCCGCATATTCGCTGCTGCACTGCACACCCCTTACTTTAGCAAGCGAACGGATGAAATCCTCCTGCATATAATTCCGATGCACCTGCGACTGATAAGCCTGAACGGCCTGTACTTTTTTGTTCAGTTCTTCTGCTGAGAGCCTTATGAAGAAAGTGGAACGAAAGCTGTCATGGTTCCAGGGCAGCTCATAGCCCAGCACAGAACTGTTTTTAAAGGCCCTCAATGCTTCGGTATGGATGACCTGGTGGTCCTGGTGCTTATCGGAGGCGGAAGGAATGAAAACAAGCTCCGGCTGTATTTTTTTATTCAGGCTTACCAATGCCTCCAGTATCTCCTGTCTTTTTGTATCAAACTCCCTGACTTCAAAATCATAAAAGACCAGTTTGCCTGCATTCATTCCCAATAAACCGGTGGCGGTCCGGCATTCTTTTTCCAGGGTATTTTCCGGCAACCCGGCAGGCAATGATCTTTTACAAAGCGAAAAAGCGGCATAATGCACTTCTTTTCCTTCTGCTATGAATTTTGCCAATGCTCCGCCGCATCCGAGTTCGCCATCATCGGTGTGCGGGGCCAGCACTATTATTTTTTGGGCATCGGTCATAGTATTTAATCCTCGAGGAATATGGTTGAATCTTTTATCAGCGGTAACCGCTGTTTAAACTGGCTGTTCAAAATTACCCTGAACAGGTTTACGTTGGACATTCCTTTATAAAAACCTGTATAATCTTTATCAGGAAAAAATACTGCATCCAGGTTAAGAAACATGGTCTTTTTGTCCTTATCTTCTTTTATTTCCCGGAAACCATGGTCGCTGATGAGGATGATGATGGGTGGGTTGGCAGGACGGGCCATGATCGTATCCACCAGTTCCAGGTATTTCTTATTGGCATAAACGATATAACTCACAGCGGCAGCTTTGTCAAAGGCAAATTCTTTGGTAAGCCTTGAAAGTTCTGACTTGTTGCCAAGGCTGTCAAAATAATAAGGGTGATGCGGCATGATGAGATGGGTGTAAACAAATTTTGGCCCGGTTTTTTTACGGCTGACTGTTTTTATGGTTTCTGAAAAAAGCAGGCTATTGTTTTGTAGGTCCAGTCC
>JANNUI010000115.1:0-2520 GCA_031395125.1 Chitinophagaceae bacterium
AGAATGATTGATGGTATCGGGCAAAAGGGGGATGTTCTGGTTGGCCTCACCACCTCCGGTAATTCAAAGAATATCATCAAAGCATTTGAAGTGGCGAAAGAAAAAGGGATGATAACGGTTGGTTTTACCGGCGACAGCGGGGGGAAGATGAAGGGCATTTCGGATCACCTCATCAACATACCCTCCAATGATACCCCCCGGATACAGGAATGTCATATCACCATCGGCCATATCATTTGCCAGCTGGTGGAAGAAAAAATATACCCCCGCCCCTTAATGGGGAGTTGAGAAAAACTCCGAATGATTCGAGAATGCATCATACTTGCAGGCGGATTAGGAACAAGACTTCGGGATACAGTTCCTGATTTACCTAAATGTATGGCGCCAATTGCCGGAAGACCGTTTCTCTTTCATGTTATTAACTATTTACGCAGCCAGGGCATTGAAAAATTCATTTTTTCACTGGGGTACAAGCATGAATTCATTGAAGCGTATCTCAAGGAGCAATTCCAGACACTCGGCTACCAGTGCTCCGTGGAGGAAGAACCGCTAGGAACCGGCGGCGCCATTCTTCTCGCCAGCATAAAAGCCTCCACAGAAAATATTGTGGTGGTTAACGGCGACACTTTGTTCAAAGCAGACCTGCACAAAGCCGCAATGTTCCATAGCCACAATATGGCTGAGTGCACTCTGCTTCTCAAACCGATGGAAAATTTTGACCGCTATGGTGTGGTGGAAACAAATGGCGACAGCCTGGTGAGCAATTTTAAAGAAAAACAATTCCACCACGCAGGTAATATCAATGCTGGTTTGTACCTGCTGAATGTTCCGAAGTTTTTGGATGAAGAGTTTCCTGATAAATTTTCTTTTGAAAAAGATTACCTGGAAAAATATTACAGCCAGCGCCGGATCTATGGTCTTGTTCAGGACAAGTATTTTATTGATATCGGCATACCCGAAGATTTTAACCGGGCACAAAATGAACTCGCCCGATCTCCGCTTGATCTGTCTCTCATCGATAAAGACTGGACCATTTTCATCGACCGGGACGGTGTCATCAACCATGAAAAAAAAGAAGATTATATCCTGAACCGGGATGAGTTCCGCTTCTGCAATGGGGTTGAAAACGCCTTTCAACAGATCGGCAACAAATTCGGGAAAGTCATTGTCGTCAGTAACCAGCGGGGTGTGGGCCGGGGGCTTATGACAGAAGCTGATTTAAAGGACATTCATGAACGGATGCAGGCAGCAATTGAAGCAGCCGGTGGCCGGATCGATAATATCTATTATTGTACCAGTACCGATAACAAGCACCCCGACCGGAAACCCAACCCCGGTATGGCTTTTCATGCAACCAGGGATCTTCCCGGAATTGACCTGTCAAGATCCGTCATGGTAGGTAACAAACCCAGTGATATGCTCTTTGCCCGGAATGCAGGGATGTATAGCATTTTTGTGGCCAGTACCAACCCTGATACAACTTTCCCCCACCCTGATATTGACCTCCGGTTCAACTCCCTCCCTGATTTTGCCATTACTTTGTGACTGGCAGCAAAATTTTACAACTCTTTTGGCGTTATCTGCCCGTCCGAATGGATTAATTTTAAGAAATTTACACTTACAACAAGTTCATCCGGGCGGGCATCCTTAAGCCCTGTAAATTTGTGTTGAAATCAAATATTCAGCTTTTGAAAACCTGTATTCTTTTACTATGTCTCTTAGTGTTTAGCTTCTCCTCCTATGGCCAGAAGATCACAGCGGCTGATCTGAAAAAGCTAAGAGCAAAAGAAGATAGCCTGAAGGAATATGCCATGTACCTGGTCACCGACAGCCTGCCGGAAGACCGGATGGTGTCCGACAGCATTTTTACCAAAACACTGGTGAGGGCGCTGCAGGTAAAAAATTCTTTCCTCTACCCCTTCGATTCTGTACTCGGCGTTTCAAAATTGTATGCCCCCGATACTTCTTTCCGCATTATTACCTGGAACATCACGTATGATGATTATTATGCAAGACAGCGTGGAGCCATCCAGATGAGGACTGCTGACGGTTCTTTAAAATTATTACCGCTGCGGGATGTATCAGAATTCACCGATAAACCGGAAGATTCTGTACGTAACCGCAGTAACTGGATCGGGGCCATGTACTACAATATCATCAAAACGCAGCACAAAGGGAAAAACTATTATACGCTTTTTGGCTGGGACCCCAACGGCGCACAAAGCAGTATGAAATGGATAGAAGTGTTATCCTTCAATGAGAAGAACGAACCTGTATTCGGCGGCCCTTTTTTCAATTATGAGAAAGACAGCATTCCCAAAAAACCAAAACACCGGTTTGGCATCGAGTTCAAAAAAGGGGCAAGGGTACTGGTCAATTACATTCCTGACCTGGAAATGATACTGGTGGATCATCTCATCTCAGAAACAGACCAGCCGGAACTGCTTTGGACCATGGTTCCCGACGGCGACCAGGAAGGGTTTAAGTGGGAGAACGGCAAATGGATGCATATTGACAAGG
>JANNUI010000136.1:0-3305 GCA_031395125.1 Chitinophagaceae bacterium
TTGATGCGGGAAAAGCGGTGGTTGCAGCACTGATACTGATCGCCTGCATCGGGCTACCTGTATCGCTGATCGCTCATAAATATTACCGGGTACCACCTAGTAGTGGGTCAATTTGAATTCCGTTCTTTCGGAGTCTTGTCACACCGGGTTCGACCCGGTGTCTTTATAATAATCAAAGGGAAAGATGCCGGGTCAAGCCCGGCATGACAGGACCCGGCAAATTGAATACCCATTATAAAAACAAACTGACGCACTACCGGATTCCCGGAAGCCATACTCAAAACGGGGAGAAGTAGTATCTTTATAAAAAAATTGAACTCCTATGTCATTACTCAATCAGAAAAACCAGAAAGGAAAAAAGAAAGGAGATAAAAAAGGCCAGGCGCAAACCGGCCAGGGTTCCAAATTCATCCAGAAACCCAAATCAGGTTTTATCAGCAAGCAGCAAAATACCGGCTCTCAGAGAGGTAGTTAAGATCAACTGGATCATGATTTCCTGCCGGTAACATTTATTTTATACCTCAGTACCACATCATCATTATAGAGGAGGTATAGCCATTGCACTTCGGTGGAAGTTACTGCGAAACTGTATTGTTTCTTCAGCCCCTGCATTTGAGCAGTTGGATCGGGCTGTAAAAAGACCAAGGAAGAAGAATGGCTGAAAAAAGACGAATCCACCAGCATACCAGGTGAGATGGGGTTGGATTCCAGCCTGCCTGTTTCTAATTGTAACTTGATCGTATCTCCCACAGATGCTTCAATAATGCCCCGGCCGGGGAAGAAGGAAGTAAACCCGTATTTCCCAAATGATCTGTGCCGGAAAGGTGATTGCCGGAATTCATCCGGAACTTTTGCATCCGTGAGCAATGTCCACCGGGGATCATCCGGATAATGACTGCCAATAAAAAACTCAGGGGAGCTGAGGAAATAGCGATCATTATAATCCTTCACAAATTCACCGCTGCGCAGATCAATATAGCCGCTGGCCCAGGTGGCATCCAGCAATTGCCATTTGTCATTGAGGTAAACGGCATTCCAGTAATGGTTGACCCCGAATTTCGCAGCGCCCCTGCCAAAGCCGGTATTGGCATAGCCGCAAATGATCTCAGATCGGATGCCGGCATAATCACAGAGTGCTGTAAACAGCCTTGCATACCCATCGCAAAAAGCTGTTCTTCTTTTTAAGACCATCTCTGCCACCCTTTCGTTCAGCGGCTTAAGCGGTCCATCATCATCCTCTGGTTCAGTGTATTTCTCTTTTCGTTTCTTTTGCCCGGGAAAAGTGGTATAGGATATATTATCGGTGATCCACCCGAAGATAGCAGTTACTTTCTGCTGATCGGTTTTACAGAAAGCGGTGAGCTTGCGGGCCAAAGAAGGGACATCTTCCTGCGCCCCTGCAGGAACAATGGCTAAAAGGGACACTATGAGCAAAAGCCGTTTCATCACCGGATCCTCTTACTAAAGGTAGAATAACTTTTGACTGCTGCAATTTGAAATTTTTTATCGTTTCAGAAAACGGTTCTTCAGCAGCTTTCCCATCACCTCATCCTTCTGGGTGCGGCTGACAGGTATATGCTGCTGCCCGATACGGATGTCATTCCCTTCAATGCTGTCGATCTTTGATGCCGCCACGATATAGGATTTGTGGACCTTCAGAAATTTATCTGCAGGCAGGTAATCTTCCACAGCTTTGAAAGTGAGGTAGGTCATGTATTTTTTAGAAGGGGTGTGTATGGTTACATAGTTCTGCCGGGCTTCCACAAACAATATTTCATCAAATTGAATCTTCACCAGCCTGTTATCCGCTTTGATGAAAAAATAATCGGAGGTTTTGGCTTCCGCGAGGTTAGTCTCCCTTACTTCATAAAACTCTTTGGCCTTCAGCGCCGCCTTCAGGAACCTGTCAAATGAAAAAGGTTTCACCAGGTAATCCAGTGCATTCACCTCAAACCCTTCCAGCGCATATTGGGGATAGGCCGTAGTGAAAATGACCGGCGGCGGATGCTGCAGGGTTTTAAAAAAATCAAGTCCGGTGATGCGGGGCATTTGTATATCCAGAAAAAGCAGCTGTACAGCCCCGCTGGTGATGATATCGGTAGCCTTCAGCGGCGAATCATATTCCCCAGTTAACTGCAGGAACCCTGCATCGGCGATATATTCTTTCAGCCCTTTCCTTGCGATCGGCTCGTCGTCGATGATGATGCAACTGATACTCATGATAACTGAAGGTTTAGCTGTACCATATAAATGTCGGATGAATCCTGTATGCTCAGTTCATATTTCCCCGGGTACAGCAATTCCAGTCTTCTTTTCACATTCTGCAGGCCGATACCGCCGTGCATTTCAGTGGTAGGCTGGCTTTCCTTTGAATTCTCCACCCTGAAATGAAGATGTCCATTCTCCCGTCGCATATCCACTTTTACAAAATTGATCCTGTCGCTGTGATGCGATATATGTTTGAAGGCATTTTCCACCAGCGGTATCAGCAGCAGGGGCTCAATGGTGAAACCTTTTACCGATTCATCATGCCGGAACTCAATCGAATACTTTTCGTCTCTACGCAAATGCTGCAGGTCCATATAATCCTGCAGGTAACCGATCTCCTTTTCTACCGGCACTTTCTGCCCGTTCATCTCATACAGCTGGTAGCGGAGCATTTCAGAGAATTTGTGCAGCGCTCCCCTTGCGGCTGCATTGTTTTTATCAATCAGGAAATAAACCGAGTTCAGGGAATTGAAAACAAAATGAGGGTTGATCTGTGATTTCAGGAAGTTCAGCTCAGCCTCTGCTTTTTCTTTGGCCGTTTCTGCCATCCGTTGCTGCAGTTTCCGGTAATCGAACATAAGTTTGACAGCAGCCCCGGCGATCACCAGGAAAAAATGAGGGATGACATTGTCATACAACCGCTTTTTAATATTGGCCGACCAGTCATATAGCGCCGGTGTATTTGTGATCCGGCCAAGGATATTCATCTTCAGGATACTGCTGCCCAGTATCATCAACACAAAAAGAAGGGTGAACCACACATACTTCTTTTTATATAATAACTGTGGTATCAGCAGGTAATTGGTAATATAGATCATCAGGGCCAGGTCAAATACCTTGATGGATGTTACAAGGAAAGCTGTAGACGGGCGGGCGTAATCATCCACCCGCAGGAAATACCAAACCCCCAGCACCAGCATCCAGAAGAAAACATGGTGCAGTTTATACTTCAGTAAGTTGTGTGTGCAAAGCATCATCCAAAATAAAAGTACAAATTAAGAACGGTAAAACAGATTACACCACAGGCCACATTTGCC
>JANNUI010000138.1:0-2053 GCA_031395125.1 Chitinophagaceae bacterium
GCCGTCACAGGAGGGCCGCCGAAACCAATGTTCGCTTCCGTACAGAAGTGTCGAAAAATACCGTCTAGGCTCCTCGCTCGATGGCATCTCGCGAACCTAGGAAGAATCATCTCCTCGCAGCGCTGGCCGAGAAGTCCTACCAGCGCCTGCTGCCCGATCTAGAGCTCATTGCGATGCCCCTGGGGTGGGTGTTGTACGAATCCGGCATGCCGCTGAAGTACGTGTACTTCCCGGTTTCCGGCATCATTTCGCTGTTGTACGTCACGAATAACGGCGCTTCCTCGGAAATCGCGATCACCGGCAACGAGGGCCTGGTGGGCATTTCCCTCTTCATGGGCGGTGAAAGCACCACCAACCGGGCGGTGGTGCAATGCGCGGGCCACGCCTATCGCATGGCTGCGGGCGTGCTAAAGCGCGAATTCGCCCTGGGCGGCGAATTCCAGTACCTCGCCCTGCGCTACACGCAGACCCTGATCACGCAGATGGCGCAGACCTCGGTATGCAACCGGCACCATACCCTCGACCAGCAGTTGTGCCGCTGGCTGCTCTTGAGCATCGACCGCCTGGAAGGCGCCGAGCTCATCATGACGCAGGAACTGATCGCCAACATGCTGGGCGTGCGCCGCGAAGGCGTGACCGAGGCCGCCGGCCGGCTCCAGCAGGCGGGACTGATCAGCTACAGCCGCGGCCGCATCAGCGTGCTAAAGCGCGCCGCGCTGGAAAAGCGCGTCTGCGAATGCTACGCGGTGGTGAAGCAGGAATTCGAGCGCCTGCTGCCCTATCAGAGAGCGCCCCTGCACCCGAACGCAAGCGCACAGACCGGGACGCGCTCATGACCAACGACAGCCGTGCTTTGCACGCGCAATCACCAAGGAAGGCAACCATGCAAACCGAACTGTTGTGTGCCACATGCGCCAAGCCCCTGACGTTCAAGGTTCCGGAACTCACGGGAAACCGCTGGCACGCCCGCTGCGATTCCTGCGGTGCACGCACGGCCCTGGAAGCGCTCCCGAGCGAGCCTGAAGAGCTGGCCACGTTCAATGCAACCGGAATCTATTCGAGTCCCTAGAGGCAATCCATGTCCAGATCGCATGATCCG
The DNA here is from genome assembly GCA_031395125.1 of Chitinophagaceae bacterium. Classification (GTDB taxonomy): domain Bacteria; phylum Bacteroidota; class Bacteroidia; order Chitinophagales; family Chitinophagaceae; genus JJ008. The sequence goes on from JANNUI010000138.1 coordinate 1,100, forward strand.
AAACAGAATCACCTGCTGGCGGCGCTGGCCGCGGAGGACTACGCCCGCCTGCTGCCCGACCTGGCATTGACCAAAATGCCGCTGGGCGAGTCCGTCTACGAGCGCGGCGTGCCGATGCACTGCGTTTACTTCCCGACCACCTGCATGATTTCGCTCCTGTACGTGATGGAAAACGGCGACTCGGCGGAGATTGCCGTCGTCGGCAACGACGGGCTGGTCGGCGTCTCCGTATTCATGGGCGGCGAAGGCATGTCGAACCGGGCAGTGGTGCAGAATGCGGGCGAATGCTACCGGCTAAAGGCGGACATCATGAAACGTGAATTCGCACGGGGCGGCAGCCTGCAGCGCCTGTCCCTGCGCTTCACGCAGGCGCTGATCGCGCAGATGGTGCAGACGGGGGCGTGTAACCGGCACCATACGCTGGAGCAGCAGCTTTGCCGCTGGCTGCTGCTTACACTGGACCGTATGCCCGGCAACCAGGTAAGCATGACGCAACAGCTCATCGGCAACATGCTGGGCGTGCGCCGCTCGGGCGTGACGGAGGCCACCGAAAATCTGGAGAAGAACGGCCTTATCAGCTACAGCAAGGGCCGCATCACAGTCCTGAATCGCGCGAAACTGGAAAAGCGCGCCTGCGAGTGCTACGCCGCGGTGAAGAATGAGATCAAGCGCCTGTTCGCGTATGAACTTCCGGTTCAGACTCCCGCGAAGCTCAAGCTCTCCGCCGTGAGTGGCTGAATGCGATCGCCGGCTGGAGCCATGACGCCGACGGGCCGTGAGAACGGCCAGGCTTACTGCTTCTGCGCCACCACGCGGCCTTCCGCGTTCACGAATACCCGATAGCGGTTGCCGTTCTTGCATACGGCGATGTGATCGTTGTCGGCCTGGCGTTTCGCGCTGACGACCTCGCCGCACGGCAGGCCCAGCAGCATGATCACGGCTGTAAGGTCCTTG
>JANNUI010000153.1:0-5285 GCA_031395125.1 Chitinophagaceae bacterium
GGCTTTTTGCCAATATGGTGGCGGGCCACATTATTATTATCTGTCTGATTTCACTCATTTTCATTTTCGCAGGATTAAATGTGTATGCGGGTTGGGGAACTTCGATATTCTCTATCGGTTTTACCGTGTTTATATATTTCATCGAAATATTAGTTGCATTTATCCAGGCGTTCATCTTCGCGATGCTTACAGCAGTATTCATCGGCCAGGCCTATGAAGGTGAGCATCATGATGAGGCCCATGCAACACATTAAAGCCCCCAACCCCCTTCCTTCGATAAACTCTGGAGGGGGCTAAGGCAAAGGTTGATAGTTGAAAGAGTTTTTATTAACAATCAATATAAAGCAACAATTATGGATTTAACAATGGTATTGCTGAGTGAGATTGCCAATGCAAATGCAGGCGGTGCGATAGGTGCCGGGCTCGCGGCAATAGGTGCCGGTATCGGTGTGGGCCAGATCGGTAAAGGAGCTGTTGAAGCTATTGCCCGTCAGCCGGAAGCACTGAACGACATCCGGAGCAACATGATCCTGACCGCGGCCCTTGTAGAAGGCGCTGCCCTCTTTGCGATCATTGTAGGCTTCCTCGCCATGGTATTATAATATACCACAGCAACAATTTTACTGCATCTTAAGCACAGGGCGGCGGGTGCAGTAATTTACCCCCTGTCCCCCTAAAGGGGAACTTAGGTGGTACAGTTCTTATAAGTTTTGAAACAGTTACAAAGTAAAGAGGGCTTCAATCCCCGGAAGCTTTTAAATAAATAGAATTTCCTAACCCCCCTTTAGGGGATGGGGGCAAATATTTTTTTATGCATCCGCTTTTAAAACCCGAGTTTGGCTTATTGATATGGACACTGGTTGCTTTCCTGGTGGTGTTTTTTATCCTGAAGAAATTTGCCTGGCCTGTCATTGTAAAAGGATTAAAGGACCGGGAGCAATCCATTGCCGATTCACTGGCAACAGCGCAGAAAGTAAAAGAGGAAATGGTACAGCTGAAAAGTGAGAATGAAGCGTTACTGACCACGGCCCGTGAAGAAAGGGGAAAACTGCTGAAAGAAGCAAGGGAAATCAAGGATAAGATCATTAATGAGGCAAAAGACCAGGCCAAAACGGAAGCCAATAAAATAATCACAGAAGCACAGGCAGCCATCAACACACAGAAAATGGCAGCGCTGACAGAAGTGAAAAACCAGGTAGGTAAACTGGTAATTGAAGTAAGTGAGAAAGTGCTGCGGAGAGAGCTGGAAAATAAAGGTGCACAGGAAGCCCACATCAAGGGACTGGTTGAAGATGTAAAACTGAATTAAGCTGTCAGCTATTAGCTGTTACCCGTTAGCAAAACGGAACAGCTCATAGCTAAAGGCTAAAAGCTAATAGCTACAAAATGCCAAATCCACGGTTAGCTGCAAGATATGCCAGGTCACTGGTTGGTCTTTCCATTGAAAAAGGACAACTGGAGGCTGTGTATGCGGATATGCAATGGCTGCAGGCGGTATGTAAACAGTGTCCTGAGTTTGTCAATGTGTTGCGCAGCCCGGTTATAAACAGTGATAAGAAGGAGAAGATCATTGAGGCTGTCACTGCAGGTAAAGTAAATGAGCTGACAGCAGCATTTAACAGGTTGCTCATTGTAAAACACCGGGAAAGCAACCTGCCTGAAATAACAGGCGCTTTTATCAGCCAGTATAAAGAGCATAAGAAAATTTATACAGTAAAACTTACTACTGCCACTCCTGTAAGTGATGAAGTGAAGAATGAGATCGTCAACCAGGTAAAAAAGACCAGTGATATGCAGCATATCGAGCTGGAAACAAGTGTGGATGAAAAACTGATAGGTGGTTTTGTATTGAAGACAGGGGATAAGCTAGTGGATGCAAGCATCGCTTACGACCTGAAGCAGATAGCCCGGCAGTTTGACAATAACGACTTTATCTATAAAGTAAGATAAGCTGTTAGCTATTAGCCGTGAGCCGTTAGCAAAACGAGATCAGCTATTAGCTAAAGGCTAACAGCTCATGGCTAACTATTCATAACAACAAACGATAAACAGAATTATATGCCAGAGATCAATCCAGATGAAATATCAGCGATACTGCGCCAGCAGTTAGGCAACTTCAACGCCGTTGCCGATTTGGAAGAAGTGGGCACCGTTTTGCAGGTGGGTGATGGTATTGCCCGGGTGTACGGTTTAGGGAATGTTCGCTATGGCGAACTGGTGGAGTTTGAAAACGGAGTAAGGGCAATTGCCCTGAACCTTGAAGAAGATAATGTGGGGGTGGTGCTGATGGGTGAAACAGGTGGTATCCAGGAAGGGGCGAAAGTTAAACGCACCGGGCAGATCGCCTCCATCAAAGTGGGAGAGGGAATGGTAGGCCGTGTGGTGAACACCCTGGGGGCGCCAATTGATGGCAAAGGTCCCATCACCGGGGAACGTTATGAAATGCCGCTGGAAAGGAAAGCACCCGGTGTAATTTTCCGGGAGCCGGTAAAAGAACCGTTGCAAACCGGTATCAAAGCGATCGATGCGATGATCCCAATCGGCCGTGGTCAGCGGGAACTGGTGATCGGCGACCGCCAGACCGGTAAAACGGCTATCTGTGTGGATACGATCATCAACCAGAAAGAATTTTATGCTGCTGGCAAACCCGTGTACTGTATTTATGTTGCAATAGGCCAGAAAGCATCCACCATTGCCGGTGTGATGAAGACCCTGCAGGATGCCGGTGCCATGGAGTATACCATCATTGTTGCGGCTTCTGCCAGCGATCCTGCCCCGTTGCAGTTCTATGCTCCGTTTGCCGGTGCTGCAATCGGTGAATTCTTCCGTGATACGGGTCGTCCCGCTTTGATCATCTATGATGACCTTTCAAAGCAGGCCGTGGCTTACCGTGAAGTTTCATTGCTGTTGCGTCGTCCCCCCGGCCGTGAAGCTTACCCGGGAGATGTATTCTACCTCCATAGCCGCTTACTGGAAAGAGCCGCAAAAGTCATCAGCGATGATAATGTGGCAAGGAACATGAACGATGTACCTGAAAGCATCCGGCACCTGGTAAAAGGCGGAGGTTCTTTAACGGCACTGCCGATCATTGAAACACAGGCGGGCGATGTATCCGCTTACATTCCGACCAATGTCATTTCAATTACGGATGGTCAGATCTACCTGGAAAGCGACATGTTCTACTCGGGAATTCGTCCTGCCATTAACGCCGGAATTTCCGTTTCAAGAGTTGGTGGCAATGCGCAGATCAAAGCCATGCGTCAGGTCGCCGGCATGCTCCGTCTCGAACTGGCCCAGTATCGCGAGCTGGCTGCCTTTGCTCAGTTCGGATCTGATCTGGACGTGGCCACACAAAAACAGTTGTCCCGGGGCGCGAGACTCGTGGAAATTCTCAAGCAACCTCAATACAGCCCGCAGCCCGTTGAAAAGCAGATCATGATTATTTTTGCTGCTACCGGTGGATATCTGGATGATCTGCCGACATCAGAAATCAGGCAATTTGAACAAGAGTTTTTTCAATACCTGGATCAGCAACGACCACAGGTGGGCAAGATGATCCTTGAAAAACGTCAGTTGGACGAAGAATTGAAGAAATTGATGAAGGAAACTTTAAGCGATTTCAAGACAAGATTCCTGGAAAACAAAAAGTGAAATCTGGAAAGTATACGGCGGGTTGAGCGATGGCAGCGTTAGTTGATCTTCGTAGAAGAATTCGAAGCGTGAAATCCACGCAGCAGATTACCAAAGCGATGAAGATGGTTTCCGGTGCGCGCCTGAGACGGGCTCAGGACCGGATGATGTCTGCTCGCCCTTATGCTGCGAAGATGCTTCAAGTTTTAACCAGCCTCGCCACTCGAGCCAATCCGGAAAATCATCCGCTGTTAAGGGTCAAGGGCGATGAAAACATCGAGCTGATGGTTGTTACGGCAGACCGCGGCCTTTGCGGCTCTTTCAATGCAAATTTGATCAAGGCGGCCCTGCATTTTCTGGACGACCGGAAGAATTACAACTTGAGTTTGCACCTGGTAGGAAAAAGAGGTTACGAATATTTCAAGAAGCGCAAGTACAGCATTTCGCACCAGTATCCGGATGTTTTTAGAAAAGTACAATACGCGCATGCCAAGCTGATTGCGGAAAGGACAACGAAGGCGTACCTGGAAGGAAATCTGGATGCAATCTATATCGTGTACAACGAATTTAAATCAGCGTTGCAGCAGAATATTGTAGTTCGCCGGCTGCTTCCGCTGGAGCGTTTGCCGGAGGCCGGAGCGGAGCAGACTCTGGACTACATCTATGAGCCGGATCCGGCTACTATTTTTGACCGGTTGCTTCCCAGACACCTTGAAATTCAGGTTTTTCAGGCATTGATTGAATCCGCAGCCGCGGAGCATGCAGCCCGGATGGCGGCTATGGATTCGGCTACAAGGAATGCAAAAGAGATGATCGAATCTCTGACTTTGAAAATGAACAAAATCCGGCAGGCAGCAATTACTCGAGAAATCATTGAAGTGGTCGGCGGTGCAGAAGCGCTGGCGTAGCATCCCGATTCCGGTGTCCTGAATCAGGACATAGAATTGTAGAACACAGAAGAGGTTACTATGACACCCGATTTCGAATACAAGGGCATTGGCACGATTGTTCAGGTCATTGGACCCGTCATCGACGTTCAGTTCGAGGATGAAAAATTGCCAAGCATCTACAATGCTCTGCGAATTTATGATTTGAGCACGAACGATGTGCAGGTAGACATTTTTGCGGAAGTGGAGCAGCACCTGGGTGAAAACAGGATCCGCGCTGTAGCGATGGAACCGACCGAAGGGTTGATTCGAGGAATGAAGGTGTATGATACCGGCGCTCCGATTCAGGTTCCTGTGGGCCGTGAAACTCTCGGACGTATCATGAATGTCATCGGGAAGCCCGTAGACAGGCAAGGGCCGATCGGGGCAAAGATATACTATCCCATTCATCGCCACGCGCCCGCAGTGGATGAGCAGAACACGGATCTCGTGATGCTTGAAACAGGAATCAAGGTTGTTGATTTGCTTGAACCGTATCTGAAGGGTGGAAAGATCGGATTGTTTGGCGGCGCCGGTGTAGGAAAAACCGTAATCATCATGGAGCTGATCAACAACATTGCAAAGCAGCACGGCGGTTTTTCGGTTTTTGCCGGAGTGGGTGAGCGCACGCGCGAAGGCAATGATCTCTGGATTGAAATGAAGGAATCTGGAGTTATTGACAAAGCGGCCTTGATTTATGGTCAGATGACTGAACCGCCGGGAGCGCGT
>JANNUI010000156.1:0-1780 GCA_031395125.1 Chitinophagaceae bacterium
ACATCAGCAAAAAGAAAAAAGCGTGGATAATATTCAATTTGAAGAAGGTTGAATTAAAAAATGTCACTTTTCTGAAGAAGGATGCCTGGATGGGAGAGAACATGACTGTGTATGTAGGCAGTATGAATATGGAGGCGGACAAACTCAGTCTTTCAGGCAACCTGTATGATATTAATTCACTGGTAATAAAAGACCCGCTGGTGGCCATCAACAACTACAAGCGGCTGAAACCCAAAAAAATAACCCCGGTAGCTATCGGGACAGCAGAAGATGTGGTGGAAGAAATAAAGCAGGCCGTTTCATGGAACAATGGACAAATGGCGGTGAAACTGGGGAACCTGAAGATCATCAACGGGACATTTAAAACAGATAAAGGGGAGAGCCGTCAGCCATTCGATCATTTTGACGGGAAACATATTTTGTTTTCGGCCATCAACGGCGAGTGGAGCAATGCAAGGTTTACTGCTGACACCGTGTTCGCTAAAATGAAGCTCACCGCAAAGGAACGCAGTGGCCTCGAAGTGAAAAGCCTGACGGCTGATGTAAAGATGACGCCACATGGGATGGCGTTCAGCAACATGGAGTTGCTGACCAACCGCAGCACTGTGAGGAATTATTTTTCCATGTCGTACGACGATATGGATGATTTGGGCAATTTCATCCACAAGGTAAAAATGGCTGCGGTGTTTGATGATTCCTATGTGGACAGCGACGACATCGCTTTTTTTGCCCCGGCCCTGGGAACATGGAAAAAGAAGATCAGCCTGCAGGGAAAAGTAAGAGGAACCGTGGATGATATGGTAGGCAAAGACATGCTGGTACAGGCGGGCAACGGTACCTTGCTTAACGGGGATATCTCCATGACAGGATTACCCGGCATCAACCAGACCTTTATAGATTTTAAGGCCAATGATTTCAGAACAACTTATGGGGATGCAGTCACCATTTTTCCTGTTATAAGCCAGGTCACCTCTCCGGATCTGCAAAAAATTCAATACGTAAATTTCAAAGGCAACTTTACCGGTTTCATCCGTGACTTTGTAACATTCGGAACCATTCAGACCAATCTCGGAACGGTGATCTCAGACCTGAACATGAAACTACCCCGCGGGCAGGACCCTGTTTATTCAGGCAATATTGCTACGGATAATTTCAGGTTGGGCGAATTTCTTGCTGATAAGGCAATTGGAGATGTCTCGCTTGCTGTTTCTATAAAAGGAAGAGGGTTCAATGAAAACAGCCGGAACAGTACTATTGATGGTACCATACAATATGCTGATTTCAATGGCTACCGCTATAATAATATCTCCGTTGACGGGAGGCTGGATAAGAAAATGTTTGAAGGCGTTGCTTCCATCAAAGATGATAATGCCGACCTGGTGCTGAACGGTATCATTGACTTCAATAAAAAGATACCGAGGTTCAAACTGCTGGCCGATGTATCCCATGCAAATTTGTTCAAACTGAAGCTCATCCCGGACAGCCTGGCATTTAAAGGCAAAGCTGACCTGGATTTTAACGGCACCACGCTGGATAATTTTTTAGGTACTGCAAGGATCACCGATGCGGAGATCGTAAAAAACGGTCAGCGTCTCCCGTTTGATTCGCTGATTATTTCTGCTGGGTATTCGGATGGTATAAAAACATTGAATGCTTCTTCCAACGAGTTCAGGGCGAATATTTCGGGAGATTACAGCCTGAAAGATCTGCCGGCTGCCGTCAGCTACCTGCTAAACAGGTATTACCCGGCTTATGTAAAGGCGCCGAGGCGGATGCCGCG
>JANNUI010000184.1:0-3577 GCA_031395125.1 Chitinophagaceae bacterium
GGGAAAAGCCACCGCCGATGTGAAGAAAGACATGGAATCCTCTTCCCCCATGGACAGGCTTGTCTGTGGCGATGTGGGTTTTGGAAAAACGGAAGTGGCGATCAGGGCAGCTTTCAAAACCTGTGTGGACGGGAAGCAGGCTGCTGTGCTGGTGCCTACCACGATCCTGGCTTTTCAGCATTACCAGACCTTTAAAGAACGGTTGAAAGATTTTCCTGTCACCGTTGATTATATCAATCGTTTCAAATCGGCCAAAGAGAGAAAAGAAACACTGAAGAGACTGGAAGAAGGTAAAGTGGACATCATCATCGGTACACATGGCCTGCTGGGAAAAGAAGTGAAGTTCAAAGACCTGGGCCTGCTGGTGGTGGATGAGGAGCAAAAATTTGGGGTGGGGCACAAAGAAAAGATCAAAACGCTCCGCACCACTGTTGACTGCCTGACACTGACCGCCACACCGATTCCCCGGACATTGCAGTTCTCGCTGATGGGAGCAAGGGACCTGAGCATCATCAACACCGCACCTCCCAACCGGCAGCCGATACAAACCGAAGTACAGGTGTATAATGAGGATGTTATCAGGGAGGCCATCTATTTTGAAACGGAAAGAGGCGGGCAGGTGTTCTTTATCTACAACCGTATTGCGGGCCTGGCTGAGATGGCGGCCATTCTCCAGGCGCTTTGTCCTGATCTGAGTATAGGCTTTGCCCATGGGCAAATGGAAGGCCATCATCTTGAAGAAAGGATCTTTGATTTCATTGACAAAAAATACGATGTGCTGGTTTGCACCAATATTGTGGAAAGCGGCGTTGATATCCCGAATGTGAACACCATCATTGTTAATAATGCCCACCAGTTTGGATTGAGCGACCTGCACCAGTTGAGAGGAAGAGTGGGGCGAAGCAATAGAAAAGCATTTTGCTATCTATTAGCTCCGCCGGTGAGCACATTACCGGACGACTCCAGGAAAAGATTGCAGACACTGGAGCAGCACAGCGACCTGGGCAGCGGTTTCCAGATAGCCATGCGGGACCTGGACATAAGGGGTGCCGGAAACTTGTTGGGAGGCGAGCAAAGCGGTTTTATGGCCGACATCGGTTTTGAAATGTACCAGAAAGTACTGGATGAAGCTATCCGTGAGCTAAAGCGTACGGATTTCAAAGAACTGTTCAAAGATGAGATATCAAAACAGGATGATTTTGTGCAGGACTGCACCATTGATACTGACCTGGAGATCCTGATACCGGATGAATATGTGGAAAGCATTACGGAAAGGTTATCCCTCTATCAACGACTGGATAATTGTGAAACAGAAGAAGAATTAGTGGCGATGAAACAGGAATTGGCAGACAGATTCGGCCCCATTCCGCAACAGGTGGAAGATCTTTTCGTCACGGTCCGCTGCCGCAAACTGGCCGTTGACCTTGGATTTGAGAAGATGAGTTTAAAGGATAATACCCTGCGTTGCTTTTTCATCAACCGTCCTGATTCCCCTTATTTTGAATCGGCCACTTTCCGGAAAATGATTCAGTACCTGCAAACCGAAACCAATAAAGGGAAACTGAAACAAACGGGCCGCCTCTTTCTGCTGACAGCCAGCCAGGTGGAAAGTATGGATGCGGTGCATCATTTTATGCAGCCGCTGCATGCTTATTGTTTCTCCGGGCCCAAAATCCCCATTTAGGTAAACTTACTTGTGTGATGCAGTTCTGAAAATATTTCAGACAGAAATTCATTTTGGGGCCCATCTGAGGGGCGTAGCAGCACGTACCTGTACGCAGTGCTTTGAGTGCCTTGTTTTCCCGGAGAATTGTAGTATTTTTAAGACCATTAAGTGCGACTATGAGACCCAATCCAGTTCCTTTGATTGCTGCTTTATTATTCCTGTCCTTGTCATCGAAAGCACAGGATGGTTCCCGTTATTCCCTCCTGCTCAACAGTGGTTCTTTTGTCCCCGCAGAAAATATCAGCAAAGAAAAAATAAATGAATTCAGCCAAAAGGCTGCAACGGTTTCAGGGAAGTCATTCGCCGTAATCCAGTTTGAACAAATACCCACGGAGCAACAAAAGCAACAATTGAAACTCCAGGGAGTTGATTTGCTCGATTATCTTCCCAACTATGCTTATACGGCTGTGATCACAGGTGTTCCTGATGAAACATTTCTGAGGCAGGTAAAAGCAAGAGCATTGATCGAACTGTCGGCACATCAAAAAATGCAACCGGCATTGGCTGCCGGTAATTTTCCAGCCCGTGCTGTAAAGGTGGCAGGTACTGCTGATGTGTGGATCAGTTTTCCCCGGTCATTTTCATTTACGGAGGTAAGCAATGAATTGCGCAAAAGGAATTTTGATATACTTTCTACAGACCTTAAAGATTACCGCATCATGGCCATGCGGGTGTCGGTACAACGGCTGGGTGAACTGGCCCTGCTCCCCTGTATAGAGTATGTGCAGGCCGTTCCTGGAGAAGATGTGCCGTTGAGTTTTTTTTGGACCAACTGGGGTAAAGACGGTATGAGGGTCTCCTTGCTGAATGCACCTGTAAGCCAGGGAGGAAAAAACCTGAAAGGCAGCGGCGTGGTGATCGGCATAGGTGATGATTCGGATCCTCAGCCGCATCCGGATTTTACGGGCCGCATTACTTCCCGTGCAGCAACAGGATATTTTCCGCCTTACGGCCACGGAGTGCATGTTTCAGGAATAGCAGCCGGCGCCGGGATCGTGAATGAGGTAAGAACAGGATTTGCACCTAAGTCAAGTATCGTCTCCCAGGTTTTTTCAAACATTTTTACCAATGCACCGGCTTATGTATCCGATTATGGCATGGTGATAACGAATAATTCTTACGGGAACATCGTCAATGACTGTTCCAATTTTGGAGTATATGACCTGTATTCCCGTGTGCTTGACCAGCAGGCATTTGATCTGCCGGAACTGCAAAACATTTTTGCAGCAGGCAACAGCGGCTGGTCTGTTTGCCAGCCTTTTCCCGATAGTTTCCGGACGGTGCTGAGCGGATACCAGTCTGCCAAGAACGTGCTTTCAGTCGGCAATGCCCGCCCCAATGACAGGCGGATATTTTCCCGGTCGAGCCGCGGGCCGGTACGGGATGGCAGGCTGAAACCGGAGATCACAGGAATTGGTGCATTCATCACTGCTCCGGGGCCTTATGGTTCTTACTACTATGAAAATACCGGTACCAGTATGGCTTCACCTGCCATTGCGGGGGGCATGGCCTTATTGATCGAAAGATACCGCCAGCTGGACATTATACCCCCAACAGGTGAGAATCCCAGGAATGGATTGATGAAAGCATTGGTTTGTAACAGCGGAGAAGATTCGGGTATTCCCGGACCCGATTATTCATTCGGTTTTGGCACAGCCAATTTCTGGCGGGCATTGGATATGCTGGAGAATAACAGGTACGATGTTGGCAACATTTTCCCTGGGCCGCCGGAAACTATTGTTGTCAGTGTGCCCGCGGGACTCGCCGAACTGAAAGTGATGTTGTACTGGAACGATCCGCCTGCAGCGGCAGTGTCCACCCAAACACTGGTCAATAATCTTGACCTCGAAG
>JANNUI010000193.1:0-1784 GCA_031395125.1 Chitinophagaceae bacterium
AGTTCAAACTTTTTCTTATCAACATAATTGCCGGGGTTTACTCTTACTTTTTCTACAATCCTTGCTGCAATTTCTGCCGCATTTGGGGTAAAATGAATATCGGCAACCAGCGGTGTATGGTAACCTCTTTTTATTAATTCATTTTTTATGTTCAATAAATTTTCAGCTTCATTTTTTGATGGGGCTGTAATCCGGACCAACTCCGAACCGGCTTCAATACATCGGATAGACTGTTCAACCGTTGCCAGGGTATCCATCGTATCGGTAGTTGTCATCGTTTGTATACGAATGGGATGAAAATTACCGAGCAGCAGATTGCCAATTTTTACTTCTCTTGTTTTAAGTCGTTTATATATTATTAATGATTCGCAGTACTGATGCATGTTCTATTTGCAAATGTGTCAATATGCCAATTTGCTAATGCTGCAAATGTAGTTTATTGAAGTCAAGTTATAAACCTGCCGCTGTTTTGGACATGTAGTTAATTTCATTACAGCGATACCTTAGATTTGCCGGGTGAGAAGAAAAAAGAAAAATATCATACTCGAAAAAATTTTGGTAGAAGATTATGCTGCCGAAGGCAAAAGCCTTGCTCGGGTTGATGGCAAAGTTATTTTTATAGAACAAGCTGTACCCGGCGATGTAGTTGATGTGCGGTTAAGTAAAAGCAAAAAAGACTGGGCCGAAGGAAAAGCTATTCATATTCATGAATTTTCTGCCGATAGGGTAACCCCTTTTTGTTCACATTTTCTTATTTGTGGCGGATGCAAATGGCAAATGCTGCCATACAAAAAACAATTACAATACAAGCAGCAGCAGGTTAAAGATAATCTTCAGCGTATCGGGAAAATTGCCCTGCCAGAAATCCTTCCTGTACTGGGAGCTGATACTTCTGAGTATTATCGGAATAAACTGGAATATACATTTAGCAATAAACGTTTTTTATTGTCTGGTGAAGTAAAGGATGACACCATTTCAGCTGTTCAAAATGTGTTGGGATTTCATGCACCCGGTTTATTTGATAAAGTGGTGGATATAGAAACCTGTTACCTGATGGCAGAACCGAATAATGCCATACGGCTTGCGGTTAAAAAATTTGCTATAGAAAATAATTTCACCTTTTATGACATCCGCAACCATACGGGTTTACTAAGAACAATGCAACTGCGTATCTGTACAACCGGAGAAGTGATGGTGAATCTTGTTTTTGGGGAAGATGATAAAGATAAAAGGGAAATGCTTTTACGATTTTTAAAAAAAGAATTTCCCGACATCACCGCATTGCTTTACACCATCAATACAAAAATGAATGACAGCCTGTTTGGATTAGAGCCGGTTGTATATTCGGGCAAAGATCATGTGGTGGAGACGCTATCCACCGGAACGAATGGAGAATTTTTTAAATACATCATTGGACCAAAATCTTTTTTTCAAACGAATACCCGGCAAGCCGAAAAATTGTACCAGGCTACAAGAGAATTTGCTGAACTGACAGGGAATGAAACCGTATATGATTTATACTGCGGCACTGGCAGTATTGGAATTTTTGTAAGTAAACAGGCAAAAAAAATTATTGGTGTGGAGCTGGTTCAGGAAGCAATTGATGATGCAAAAAAGAATGCGGTTTTAAATGAGTTGACAAATACCTCTTTTTTTGCAGGAGACGTAATTGAAATTTGCAATGAAGATTTTTTTGCTGCACATGGAAAGCCTGATGTAATAATTACTGATCCGCCAAGGGTTGGGATGCATGAGAAATTGGTTAAAAAAATATTGGAAATTGA
>JANNUI010000194.1:0-4247 GCA_031395125.1 Chitinophagaceae bacterium
CCATCACTTCCCCGGTATCCCCGATGAGCGCTTCCAGGCCGGTCGCCACTTTCCTGCGTTGCGATTTTACTCCCATACCGATGATGAACAGGAACAGGATAGAAGCAACGGCTGTCGCAGCAATAATAACAGGCCGTGAGATACCCGCCAGTTCCAGCGCGGAGCCGGGCTTTATCAGCATCATTGAACCCAGTAACAGGGAAACAATGCCGCCAACCGCCAGTATACCATGACTTACAATTTTTATTTCCAGTATGAAAAGAATGAGTGCAAAAACGATCAGGGCCAACCCGGCAAAATTAACAGGCAACGTATGCATGGAATACCAGGCAAGGATCAGGCTGATCACACCCACCACACCGGGCAATATAGACCCGGGGTTCATCAACTCGAACAGGAGACCAAACATACCCAGCATCATGAGAATATAGGCGATGCTGGGATCGCTGATGATATGCAGGAATCTTTGAAAGAAGTTCATTTTGTATTCTTCCACAGCAGCCGTTTTGGTATGCAATGTTATTGTCCCGCTTTCAAGGGTAATGGTTTTCCCGTCCACCTGGTTCAGCAGGTCCCGCTCGTTTGCTGCAATAAAATCGATCGCCGAATCTTCCAGGGCCTCCGTTTCGGAATAAGCAAAACTTTTGCGCACTGCATTTTCCGCCCATTCGATGTTGCGGTTTCGTTTTTCCGCGATCGACCGGATAAAGGCCGCCGCATCGTTGGTGACTTTCCCGCTCATGATGCTGTCCATCTGTCCCTGCAGGGTAACGGGATGTGCCGCGCCGATATTGGTTCCCGGCGACATGGCGGCTATATGGGCCGCGAGTGTGATAAAGACTCCTGCGGAACCCGACTGCGCCCCGGGAGGAGAAACATAAACGATCACCGGCACAGGAGAAGACAGTATATCACTGACGATGATCCGGGTTGACTTCAGCAGGCCACCTGGTGTATTAAGATGTATGACCAGGCATTCGGCATTCTCTTTTGCAGCTTTTTGGATACCGCCATGAATGAACTCCGCTGTTACCGGGTTGATGGCGCCCTCCACCTTCATGGAAACCACTTTTTGTGCAAGCAGCGAAGCAGGGAGTAATAAAAGAAAGATGCAATATGGTAAGAAACGCTTCATAAGAAGCTAAGGTGGAAAAGACCTTTCTGTAATTTACTGAATTCCCGAACAACCGGCAATTATAAAGGGCGGCGGTTATGAAGCAGGTTGTACTATTACTGAAAACTGTGCTTTATAAAGTAATTTTAACCCATGGCAATAACTCCTTCCAATATGGTGGCATTGGGCAAAAAAGCCCCGGAATTTACGCTGCCGGATACAGTAACAGGAAAACAAATTTCTCTGGCAGATGTGAAAGGCGAAGTGGCCACGGTGGTCATGTTCATCTGTAATCATTGTCCTTTTGTAAAACATGTAAATGCTGAACTGGTGAGGCTGACCAATGATTATAAAAACCAGAAAATTGGTTTTGTGGCTATCAGCGCCAATGATGCAGCGCATTATCCCGGGGATGCACCAGGCAAAATGAAAGAAGTGGCGCTGCATTTACAGTATCCCTTTCCTTATTTATATGATGAAACGCAGCAGGTGGCAAAAGCATACGGGGCGGCCTGCACTCCCGATTTCTTTATTTACAACAAAGACATGGAGCTGGAGTACCGCGGGCAACTGGACGACTCCCGCCCGGGCAATGAAATATCCGTTACGGGGAAAGATATACGCCATGCACTGGATTGTTTAATAAATAACCAGCCTGTACCTGTAGAACAACGGCCAGGCATTGGTTGCAATATTAAGTGGAAATAAAAAAATATGGCTGATGTACACGATAAGAAGACCCGCAGCTATAATATGTCGCAGATACGCAGCGGGAATACTAAACCCGAAATGCTGGTGCGGAGGTTCCTGCATGCAAATGGTTTTCGCTATTCACTGCATAGGAAAACATTACCCGGGAAGCCTGATATAGTTTTATCAAAATACAAAACCGTCATCTTTATCCACGGCTGCTTCTGGCACGGGCATAAAAACTGCGAATATTTTGTGGTGCCCAAGACAAGAACCAAATGGTGGCTAAATAAAATATATACCAACAAAGCCAATGATGAAAAAGCAGTAAGGGCATTGAAGAAAGAGGGGTGGAAAGTGATTACGGTTTGGGAATGCCGGTTGAAATCTGCCAGGCTTGAAAAGACACTCTCCTCTTTGCCGAAAAAACTCAGCTGATTTACCGGTTAGTGATATCGGTTTTCAAAAAGGTTGTTTTACCTTGATGCCGCAGATTGCGACCTTAAAGGTCTTTGATGTTGCAATCTGAAGTATCAAACTATTAAGTAAATTATGGCAAAGGCAAGCAAAGCACTGATGATACCTGACGAACTTGTAATAAATAAAATCTACCTGATCCGTGGACAGAAAGTTATGATAGATAATGATCTGGCGGAATTATATGCTGTGGAAACCAAGCGATTAAAGGAGGCTGTTCGAAGAAATATTGACCGGTTCCCGGAAGATTTTATGTTTGAACTCACGCAGGACGAGTTTAATTCTTGAGGTCGCAAATTGCGACCTCAAATTGCATTGAAATTGTAATTTAAAAGATCAAACCCTGAATGGAATATGGCAAAAACAACTAAAGCGCTTATGATACCAGATGAACTGGTGATTAGCAAAATCTATCTGATCCGTGGGCAGAAAGTGATGCTGGACAGGGATTTGGCCGAATTATATGGTGTTGAAACCAAGCAGCTGAAAAGGCAGGTAAAAAGAAATCAGGACAGATTTCCTGAAGATTTTATGTTCGAACTTTCACAGGAAGAGCTTAATAACTTGAGGAGCCAAATTGGCACCTCAAGTTGGGGAGGCACAAGATATACACCATTTGCATTCTCCGAGCAGGGGGTATCCATGCTGTCCGGGGTATTAAACAGTGAAACGGCCATCCGGGTTCATATTCAGATCATCCGGGTGTTTGCCAAAAT
Source organism: Chitinophagaceae bacterium (assembly GCA_031395125.1). Lineage (GTDB taxonomy): Bacteria > Bacteroidota > Bacteroidia > Chitinophagales > Chitinophagaceae > JJ008. The sequence goes on from JANNUI010000194.1 coordinate 2,998, forward strand.
GCGGGAACTGCTGCTCACCCATAAAGACATCCTGCTGCAATTAGAAAAAATAGAAAAGAAACTATCAGGATATGACGAAGACATACAACTGATCTTCCAATATCTCAAACAACTGCTGAACCCGCCGCAACCACCCCGAAACAGGGTTGGTTTCAGAAGAAAGAATGAGGAATAGACGGGGCCGGATCTTTTTTACTGATAAATGTTAAAACATTAATTTTAATATCCGTAAAATCTTATCCGGGGAATCAATTTATTTTTAATCATCACTAATCACTCAATAGTTTTTTATGCCAGCAAAAAAAATCATTACCGTATTTGGCGCCACCGGGGCACAGGGTGGCGGATTGGTCCGTGCCATAGCTTCTGATCCCAACAGCGAATTTGCTGTTCGGGCCGTAACAAGAGAACCCAACTCCGATAAAGCTAAAGTATTGACAGCTCTTGGTGCCGAAGTAGTGTATGGCGATCTGGCCGATGCCGCATCCGTGCACAAAGCGCTCGAAGGGGCTTACGGTGCTTTTTTCGTCACCTTTTATTGGGTGCATTTTTCACCGGAGCAGGAAAAAGCAGAAGCTGCCCTTTTTGCAAACACTGCTAAAGAAAGCGGAATAAAACATGCCGTTTGGTCCACACTGGAAGACACCCGTAAACTGGTGCCATTGCATGATGACCGCATGCCGACGCTGATGGGAAAATATAAAGTCCCGCACTTTGATGCCAAGGGTGAATCGAATCAATATTTCAAAGACGCCCAGGTGCCCACCACATTTTTACATGCCTCTTTTTACTGGGACAATTTTATCTTTTTCGGCTCAGGCCCCAAAAGAGGCGAAGATGGTAAGCTGGCTCTTACGCTGCCCATCGGCGATGCTAAGATGGCGGGCATTGCAGCTGAAGATATTGGCAAATGTGTGTATGGTATTTTTAAAAAGGGAAATGAATACATCGGTAAAAATGTTGGGGTGGCCGGCGAGCATCTTAGCGGAACACAAATGGCGGACGCATTAAGCAAGGCATTGGGCGAACCTGTTGTGTATAATAAAATACCGGCTGCTGTTTTCCGCAGCTTTGGTTTTCCCGGTGCTGATGACCTTGGCAATATGTTCCAGGTATATGATGAATTTGCAGAACAAATGAATGCTCTTCGTGATGTGAAGGTTTCAAAACAATTGAATCCACAGTTGCAGAACTTTGAGCAGTGGCTGGCACAGAATGCCAATAGGATACCTCTTTAATACTTTATGTAA